>JBCCSW010000010.1:0-25337 GCA_039199465.1 Pseudomonadota bacterium | reverse complement strand
GTTTGTTCAACAAGACACATAACCGTAGAGGGGGTTTCTTCGGTCAATCGTCTGGAACCAAGAATATCGAAGGCCGCTTGCTTGCAACTGCGCACCATCCGCTCCCAAATACCTCCAAATGTTCTACGACGCCTTTCCGGTGGCCGATGCCGGCGTGCCGTCCACCCAGCTTGAGACCGTCGAGGAGGTGCTGGGGGCGGCCGATATCGTCTCGCTGCACTGCCCGGGCGGCGGCGACAACGTGCATCTGATGAACGCCCAGCGCTTCGCCGCCATGAAGAAGGGCGCGATCATCGTGAACTCGGCCCGCGGCGACGTAATCGACGAGGCAGCGCTGGTCGAGGCGCTAGCTTCGGGCCAGGTGGGCGGCGCGGGCCTCGACGTGTTCGAGCGCGAGCCGTCGGTGACCGCGTCGCTGATGTCGATGAACAACGTGTGCCTGCTGCCCCATCTCGGCTCGGCCACGATAGAGACGCGCGAAGCCATGGGCTTCACCGTGCTGAAGAACCTGGAGGCGTTCTTCGCGGGCCAGGAGCCCCCCAACCGGGTCGTCTGACCGCCAAGCCACCAGCGGAAGGCAGGCAGGGGGCCTGTGCCACCGGCGAACACGCAGGGCGGTGCCGTCTGCGGCACGCTTGCCGCACTGCCGGCCGAGCCTTATTGCAGTGGGCAAAGACGCCGCAACAAGGCGCCATGATCCAACAGGGAGACCGCAATGCCTTCTCGCACCCTAACCATCGGGCTTCTCGCCGGCACGGGCCTCGCCTTCGTGGCGGCAGAGAGCGCCGCCGCGCTGACCTGGAATGTCAGCGTCTGGGGCAAGCGCCGCGCCTTCACCGAGCACATCCACAAGCTGGGCGAACTGGTCGAGCAGAAGACCAACGGAGAATTCACCTTCAACATCAGCTATGGTGGGCTCTCGAACAACCGCGAGAACCTGGACAACATCTCGTTCGGTGCGATCGAGATGGCGCAGTTCTGCGCGGGCTATCACCCCGACAAGAACCCGACGATCACGGTGATGGAGCTGCCGTTCCTGGGCGTCAGCACGTTGGAGGAGGAGGTCGCCGTCAGCCACGCCGTCTACGACCACCCGGCGACGCAGGCCGACCTGGCGCGCTGGAATGCCAAGCTGGTCATGACCTCGCCGATGCCGCAGTACAACGTGGCCGGCAAGGGCGACGTGCCCGCCACGCTGGACGATTTCGACGGCATGCGCATCCGTGCGACCGGGGGCCTCGGCAAGGCGTTCTCGACGGTGGGTGCCACGCCGACCTCGGTCACCTCGTCCGAGGCGTATAACGCGATGGAGTCCGGCGTGGTCGACAGCGTCGCCTTCGCCCAGCACGCCCATCTGGCCTTCCGGACGGTCGACCTGGCCGACTACTGGACCACCAACCTCAACCCCGGCACCGTCAACTGCCCCGTGGTGGTCAACATCGACGCCTATGACGGGCTTAGCCCCGCCTTCAAGGAGGCGTTGGACAGCTCGGTGCCCGAAGCGGTCGCCTATTATGTCGAGAACTACGAGAACAACGTGTTCGGCGCCTTCGAGAAGATGCTGGACGAGAAGGGCGTCACCCGCGTGACCTTCGAGCAGGACCAGATCGACGCATTCCGTGCCAAGGCCGCCGAGCCGATCCGCGAGCAGTGGATCAAGGACATGGAAGCGCAGGGGATCCCGGGTCAGGAGCTCTACGACCTGACGCAGGAGACCATCGCGAAGGTGCGCAACCAGACGAACTGAGGCTGTGGACTGGCCGGGCACACCGGCCAGCTCTTCGTAGGGTGGGGTTCGGCCCCACCCTGCATCGCCGTGTCATCGCGGCGCCCTCCCCATCTCCCGAGGTTCCATGGCCGAAGCCACCGTCCCCGAGGATGACAGCATCGTCAGCCGCGCCGACCGCGCGCTCTATCGCGTCGAGCAAGGCTTCGCACTGATCGCTGGCCTCACGATCCTGGCGGTCATGCTGGTGTCGGTGGCCAATATCCTGGGGCGGAAGCTGGGCGAATGGGCCAACGATGCCGGGCTGGACGGCATCGCCGCATGGCTCGGCCCGGTGCCCGGCTTCGTCGATTGGATGGAGCAGGCGGTGCCACTGATCGCCTTCCTCGCCATCGCCTACTGCCAACGGCTGGGCGGGCATATCCGCATGGACCTGCTCGTCGGCCAGCTCCGCGGCCGCGCGCTCTATGTCGCCGAGTGGCTGGGCACGCTGTTCATCCTGGTGCTGGTGCTGGTGCTGATCTGGGGGTCCTGGACCCATTTCGGCAGGTCCTTCGACTGGAACGCGCCGATGTACAGCCGCGACAGCTCGATCGATATCGGCCTGCCGCTCTGGCCCGTGAAACTACTGGTGCCGGTGATGCTCGCCTTCATGGCGCTGCGGCTCGGCCTGCAGCTCTGGGCCTATACCGCCGCGATCCGCGACAATCCCGAGCACGGCGTCGGCGTGCCGCGGATCGAGAGCGCCGCCGAGCAGGCCGAGCACGAGGCCGAGACGCTGCACGAGATCGGCGCTGGAGAGGCGCGGTGACGCCCATCGAGGTCTCGATCGTCCTGGCGGGCGTTCTGATCCTGCTGGTGATGATCGGCGTGCGGGTGGCCTTTGCGACCGGGTTCATCGGGTTCCTCGGTCTGTTCCTGATCTTCTATCTCGACCGCGGTCAGGATGCCGGGCGCGCCTTCGCGGTGTCGCTGCAGATCGCCGGCCAGATCCCGCACTCGAAGATGTCGACCTATGTCCTGGGGCTCATTCCGACCTTCATCCTGATCGGCTATCTGGCCTATTACGCGGGCCTGACCCAGGCGCTGTTCGAGGCGGCGAAGCGCTGGATCGCCTGGCTGCCGGGCGGGCTGGGCCTTTCGACGGTGTTCGCGACGGCGGGCTTCGCGGCCGTCTCGGGCGCCTCGGTCGCGACCTCGGCCGTGTTTGCGCGCATCGCGATCCCCGAGATGCTGAAGCTGAACTACGACAAGCGCTTCGCGGCCGGGGTGGTGGCGGCAGGCGGTACGCTGGCCTCGCTGATCCCGCCCTCGGCGATCCTCGTGATCTATGCGATCATCACCGAGAGTTCGGTCGGCCAGCTCCTGCTCGCGGGTTTCATTCCTGGCGCGGTCTCGGCGCTGATCTACGGCGCGCTGGTGATCCTGCTGGCGCGCATGCGTTCCGATCTCGGCCCGCCGGTCGGCGGCTTCTCGCTGGCCGAGCGGCTGCAGGTGCTGCCCGGCGCGCTGCCGATCCTGTTCGTCGTCTTCATCATCATCTTCTGTATCTACGGCGGCTGGGGCACGCCGACCGAGGCCGGAGCCCTCGGCGCCTTCGTCGTGCTGGTGATGGCGCTCTGGCGCGGCATGGGCTGGGACAACCTGAAGGGCGCGCTGATCGAGAGCGCCAAGCTCTCGGCCATGATCCTGACGATGATCTGGGGCGTGCTGATCTATGTGCGCTATCTGGGCTTTGCCGATCTGCCGGGCGCCTTTTCGGATTGGATCACGTCGCTCGAGCAGCCGCCGATCCTGACGCTGCTCTGCATCCTGGGCGCTTATGTGGTCCTCGGCATGTTCATGGACGCGATCGGCATGCTGATCCTGACCCTGCCGATCACCTTCCCGGCGGTGATCGCGCTGAATGGCGGCCCGGCGGTCTCGGCCGCGGACAGCGCGCTCGGCATGTCGGGCGACCAGGTGGCGGTCTGGTTCGGCATCATCGTGGTCAAGATGGCCGAGCTCTGCCTGATCACGCCGCCGATAGGGCTGAACTGCTATGTCGTGGCCGGCGTCGCGCGCGAACGCCATGGCATCACGGTGCAGGACGTGTTTCGCGGCGCCTCACCCTTCTTCATCGCCGATGTGGTGACGGTGGCGGTACTGATCGCCTTCCCCGGGATCGTGCTCTGGCTGCCGAGCCTGGTGATCGGCTGAAAGTCAGACGAGCGCGATGGCGGAAGGGCTGGACAGGGCGCGGCGTCCGGCGCTCATCATGGCGACCGAACCGCCTTTCAGGTCTTCCCGACCGCCAAAGGAGTGATCGATGCGTCAGCTCATGCTTGCCTTCGTCATGCTCGCCCTGTCACCGGCACCCGCCGCGCTGGCGGACAGTCACGCCGCCGGCGGCGCGGCCGTCCTGACGGTGACCGGCGGCAGCGAGAGCAATCGCGGCGGCGTCGACGCCTTCCGTGACGCGTTCTTCACCTTCAGCGAGGTCGCCTTCGACGGCGCCTATGCCTTCGACCACGCCGCGCTGCAGGCGCTGAGCCAGGTCCGCATCACCGCGAACGGACCGTCATGGCCCGGCCCGTTGGAGCTGTCGGGGCCGCTTTTGACCGACGTGATGGCCGAGGCCGGCATCGCATCCGACGCGTCGCTGCTGGTCACCGCGTTGGACGGCTATGCCGCCATCGTCACGGCCGAGGACCGGGCCGCGCGCACCTGGATCGTCGCGCTGGAGGCCGACGGCACGCCCCTCGGCCTCGGCGGCCGCGGCCCGACCTGGATCCTGCCCGACACCGGCGGCGCGGCGGTTGCCGAGGGCGAGGATGCAAATTGGGTCTGGTCCGCCTATCTCGTGTCGGTCGAGCTGGAGTAGCACCGACCGACACGCACCCGCTTCGAAGGCACCCCATGTACACGATCACCATCGGCGACAAGGCGTATTCGAGCTGGTCGATGCGGGGCTGGCTGATGCTCGCAGCCTTCGACGTGCCCTTCGAGGAAGAGCGCGTGCCGATGTACTCCGACAGCTTCACGGCGATGCAGAAGGCGCGCGCGCCCGCGCTGTCGGTGCCGCAGCTGTCCTGGGTCGAGGACGGGCGCACGCGGCGGATCTGGGACACGCTGGCGATCGCCGAGACGCTGGCCGAGCGTCATCCAGACGCCGGTCTATGGCCGGCCGATGCCGGGCTGCGCCGCCTTGCGCGCGTCCTGGCGGCACAGATGCATGCGGGCTTCGGCGCGCTGCGGGCGGCCGCGCCCATGAACCTGCATCGCGAAGGGGTGCCGTTGGCCGAGCCCCCCGACGACCTGCCCGAGGCGGTAACCCAGCTCGAGGCGCTGTGGGAGACGGCAGTGCGCGAGGGCGGCGGGCCGTGGCTTGCCGGGCGCGCCTTTACGGTCGCCGACGCGATGGCGGCGCCCTATGTCTTCCGCCTGACCGGCTATGCGATCGGCACCGACAGTTCGGCCGCCTATTCTGCGCGGCTTGCCGATCACGCGGCGGTCAAGGCGTGGTGTCGTGACGCGGCGGCGGACCCCAGGCGGCTGCCGCGCTATGATGCCATCGCGTAGAACGCGGCACCCAAACCGAAGTTGAGCGTAATAAGAGTGACATCGGCGCTGAGACGGGGCTTGCTGCACGAGGGGTGAGCGGCGATTGCCGCGATGGATGTGGAGGGTCGGATGGCGCATGCGCGACGCGGCGGTGCCGAGGCGATGCTGCCGGTTCCTGGCCGCAGCCTGTCCCGGGCGCGGGCCGAGGGGCCCGGCATGGTGCTCGCTCGGATGCGCGACATGGTGCCGAGCATCCACCTGATCGGCGCCCATCGCGTGCTGCCGCGCCAGGCCGATATGCTGCGCGCCGCCGGTGCCCTGCCCGTCACCATCGACACCCGCGACGAGGTGACCGAGATCGCGCAGCAGACCCATGCGCTGGCGGTCCACACCGGCGCGATCGACGACAAGGCGCTCGACGCGATGCTCTGGGCCGCCGAGACCGCGCGCGAGCTGAACCATCCCTGGGTTCTGGATCCGGCCGAGGTCGGGATGACCGGGTATCGCCGCCAGCCGGCGGGGGCGCTGCTGACGCGCCGGCCCTCGGCCATCGTCGCCGGCCCGGCCGATATCTATGCCGCTGCCCATATCGGGGCCGAGACGCAGCACGAGGATGTCAGGGCGGCCGCCATGGACCTCGCCCGGCGCACCGGTGCGGTGGTCGCAGTCACCGGCGCCGAGGACTTCGTGACCGACGGCGATGTCGCGCTGACCGTGGCGGGCGGTCATATGCTGCTGACCAGGGTCGATGGCGCGGGTGCGGCGCTCGCGGCGCTCGTCGCGGCGTTCCTTGCCGCCGAGCGCGATGCCCTGGCCGGCACGGTCGCCGCCCTCGCCTTCTATGCGGCCGCGGCGCGCGAGGCGGCGAGCGCGGCCCAGGGACCAGGCAGCTTCATCGCCGCCCTGCAGGATGCTCTGTTCCTGATCGGGCCCGAGGCCGTTGACGCGGGCCCGCGGATCGGGCCTGCCTAGGCGCTCACGCGCAGGCCGGGCGCCGCGCAGGAGCCATCGACGGACGACTTCATGATCCCCAACATCCTGAGCATCGCCGGTTCCGACCCGTCCGGCGGTGCCGGCATCCAGGCCGATATCAAGGCGATCTCGGCCAGCGGCGGCTTCGCCATGGCAGCGCTGACCGCCCTGACGGCGCAGAACACGGTGGGCGTCGCCGGCGTGCACTTGGTGCCGCCCGACTTCGTGCAGAGCCAGATCGCCACGGTCTTCGAGGACGTCGCGGTCGCCGCGGTCAAGATCGGCATGGTCGCCACCGCGCCGATCGCAGCCGCCGTCGCCGACGCGCTAGAGGCCGAGCGCGCGGCCGGACGCATGCCGCCGATCGTGCTCGACCCGGTCATGGTGGCCTCGACCGGCGCGCGGCTGCTGGACGATGCGGCGGTCGCGACGATCACCGGGCGCCTGATGCCGCTGGCGACGGTGCTCACGCCCAATCTGCGCGAGCTTGCGATCCTGGCCGACGCGCCCCTTGCCGAAAGCCGCGAGGCGATCCTTGCCCAGGCCGACAGACTACGCGCGCTGGGCGCGGCGGCAGTGCTCGCCAAGGGCGGCCATCTGACAGGACCCGACAGCCCCGACCTGCTGCTCGACGCCACCGGGTCGCACTGGATCGAGGCACCGCGCACCGAGACGCGCAACACCCATGGAACCGGCTGCTCGCTGGCCTCGAGCCTGGCGACGCATCTGGGCCTGGGCCTCGCTCTGCCCCAGGCTGCGGCCGCGGCGAAGGCCTTCGTCAGCCGCTCGATCGCGGCCTCTGACCGCCTCTCGGTCGGCCATGGCCACGGCCCGATCCACCACTTTCACGCGCTGGAGAGCCGCGCATGAGCGCCCGCCTGCTGACCCCCGCGCTGACCGATGGGCCGGTCTACCCGGCGCTGGTCGCCGCCTGCGGGCCGTCCTGGGATGCCTATGTCACCCACCCGTTCACCGCGGGCCTCGCCGATGGCTCACTGCCGCGCGAGGCGTTCCTGCGCTACCTGCGCCAGGACTACGTGTTCCTGATTCATTTTAGCCGTGCCTGGGCGCTGGCGGTGGTCAAGTCCGACCGGATCGAGGAGATGCGCCTTGCCGCCGCCACCGTGAACGCGCTGATCGGTGAGGAGGTTCGCCTGCACATCGAGACCTGCGCCGCCGAGGGGATCGACCAGGCGAGCCTGGCGGCGACCGAGGAGGCGGGGCCGACCATGGCCTACACCCGCTACGTGATCGATGCGGGCATCGCGGGCGATCTGCTCGACCTGCTCGTGGCACTCGCGCCCTGCGTGCTCGGTTATGCCGAGATCGGGCGCGCGCTGCATGCCCGGGTGGCCGAGGCTGATGGCGCGCTGCCAGGGGACCATCCCTATGCCAGCTGGATCGGCACCTATGCCGGCGCCGACTACCAGGGCGCGGCCGAGGCCGCCGGACGCCTGACCGAGGGCGTCGCGGCACGCCTGCTGGGCCCCGACCCAGTCACCTCGCCCCGCTGGCCCGATCTCGTCCGCCGCTTCGACGCCGCCTGCCGCCTGGAAGCGGATTTCTGGCAGCACGGCCTGACGGGCTGAGCGACCTATGGCGCAGCCGCGCCGATTGACCGCTGTCAAGATGCCGACGTCGATCTGTCGACGCGCATCGCGACGGCGAGACCGTGAAGGCAGCGGGCGACGAGCGGAGCGCGCCTGATCGCAGCGCGGTCTACTAAGCTGGACTTGTCGACGTGTTGAAGCGTGCTCGCCATCGGCGCTTAGACCGAGGCGCTGACATGTGATCGTGGGGCAACCGCCTCTTTTCCAGCAGCACCCGCTCGCCTTGGCCCGTCGCGCGAGGCCCTACCGCGGCGCTGTCGCTTGGACATGCGCTCGATGCCACTGCTAGCCGCGACGGCTGGGCCCGCATCATCGCCGCGAGCTATGGATAGTGGTAGGCGCTGAGTGTTGTCGCCCATGGCCAAACCGTCCCCGACCGGACGACCGATCGTTACACCATGCCCAGGTTTCCTTAGCGCGCTGCGATAACGCTGTGTGCCAACACGTGCTGGAGGATGCGCCTTCGAGGCAATCGAGATCTACCCCTAGGGCGAACCGCCGAGACTGCTGTATCATCAGATCTCTTCGGTCGTCCTTGGCCTGGCTGGCGTCTTTCGCCCGCTCGAGGCCTATGACGACCCCGAACGCGCCGCTCACAGTCGCCGCGGTGCTGCTTGACAGCGTGATCGACCGACGGTGGCTGAGCTGCGCCAAGGCAGTGTCGTGTCCGCCCGGGAGCCACTCAAGCCGTTTCACGAAGGCTAGCGCTGCAACCTGCCTAAGGCGCCGCCTTTAGACCAAGCACCTCCGCCGTCTCCTCGGCGACGCGACCCCAGCTAAACCGCGCAGCGGCCGCCTTTCGGGAAACAGACTGCCGTGTTCCGCGGTCCTCCGCCGTCAGTGCGGCAACCTCAATCACCGCTGCACGCCAGGCATCGATATCGCCCGGTGGCAGAAGGTGGCCCGTAACGCCATCGATAACCGCATCGACGAGGCCCGAGTGCTCTGCCGCGAGCACGATCCCGCCTGCTGCCGCCGCTTCAACCGCCACTAGACCGAAGCCTTCAATCTCGGCGGTCTCTACGTCAATGTTCGGGACGATCACAGCCAAGGCTGAGGCGTACTCCAGGGCCAATGCCTCCGAGTCTAGGGCGCCGAGATGCATCACCCTGGGCGAGGCCAGTGCTTCGCCCTCCGCCTCGTCCCAGACCGTCCCGGCAACGCGCAGCGTAACGTCCTCGGGCAGGTGCGGGAGCACATTGCGTATGAACCAGCCGCAGCCCTTGCGCGCCACGAGGCGACCGGCGAACAGCAGGCTGCGGTGAGATGCCGGTGCTGGGGCCGGGGGCCGCATATCGGTCGCAAGACTAATGACTATGACATCCGAGAAGCCGTGATCGCGCGCCAGCGCCGCCGTGGCCTGCGAGTTCGCCACGACCGGCACGTCGCGCGTCAGCGACGCGCCAAGACGCAGCCACCATGAGTAAAGACGACCCCTAACGCCACCGCGCCTACCGAAGGCGACATCGGTACCATGCGCCGCGATCGCCTTCCGGCCACCCGCGGCAACCGCCATCGGCCAGATCGCCATATCGCAGATGAGCACCGCATCGAACCGACCCCGCGCCAGCAAAAGCCGGAGCGTGGTGAGCAAACCCCATGACAGCAGCGCGAGCGTGGTCGGCGGGCTTCCATTGGCGCGACCTGGCAAGACCAGATCTCGGATCGCACCATACGCGCCTAGCGCCTCGGAAAGGCGCACCGCATAGGTCTCCATACCTCCCATTGCCGGCGGCCACTTCCGGCTGACGAGCCCGATGACACGTCCTGTCACGCTGCCCTCTTCGCTGCACAGATCGCCTGCCCCAGCAACGACCTAAGGCAAACGTGGGTAAGGGCAGGCGTCAACCACCGCCGCCGAGCCCAAGCGCTCTCCGCAGGGTCTCTGCGCCCCTTTTTTGGTTTCGCTGAAGGGCAGGTGGCTTGCGTGACGTTGGTTAACGATCAGCATCGATTGCGTGACCCGACCGAAACGCACACCGAGAGCCCTGCCCCACCACAGGAGAGACCCCATGAACGCCCCAAGATACCGTCTTGCCTGCGCCGCCCTAACCCTCAGTGTCGGTGTGGCATCGGCGGACACGACCGAGGTGCGCTGGCAGGATCGCGTCGTCATCGGCAAGCAGGGTACCTTCTGCGCCGATGATCCGAACTGCTTCAACCGCTACCATCCGGAGATCCCACCTGTCGCGACGGTCGCCGAGGGCGGCTATATCGAATTCCACACCCGCGACGCGCTCGACAGCGACCTGACGCTGGACAGCACAGCCGAGGACGTGGCGGCGCTCGACCTCTCGGGCGTGCACCCGATGCAAGGCCCCGTGGCGATCGAGGGCGCCGAGCGCGGCGACGTGCTCGCTGTCACGATCATCGACATCGCCCCGGACGAGTTCGGCTACACCGTCATCGTGCCGGGCTTCGGCTTTCTGCGCGACGAGTTCACCGAGCCCTATTTCGTGGGCTGGCGGCAGGATCGGGTCAGCGCGACCTCGGCGGCCATGCCGGGCATCGCGGTGCCCTATGAGGCCTTCACCGGCTCGATCGGCACGATGCCGGGCGCGCCTGAGATCGCGTCGTGGAAGGCGCGCGAGGCGGCACTGGCGGCCGTCGGTGGCATCGCCCTGCCTCCCGAGCCGAACGGCGCCCTGCCCGCCGCGCTCTGCGGTCCAAACGGCAGCGTCGCCGATGATTGCCTGCGCACCGTCCCGCCGCGCGAGAACGGCGGGAACATGGACGTGCAGCAAATGCAGGTCGGCACGACGATCCTGATCCCCTGCTTCGTGGACGGCTGCAACCTGTTCGTGGGCGATGTCCACTACGCGCAGGGTGATGGCGAGGTCTCGGGCACGGCAATCGAGACCGGCGCCATCGTCACCGTCCGGGTGGCGGTGCGCAAGGGAGAGGGCGCCGACATCACCGCCCCGCAGGTCGAGGGTACGACGCAGATCCGCGACATGGAGCCGACGCGCTTCCACCAGACCATCGGCATGCCGCTGAAGGAGGCCGGCACCGTGCCGACCTATCATACCTATCTCGACAGCGCGCCGATCGTGGGGCTTGAGAACCTGTCGGAGGACCTGACGATCGCGGCGCGCCATGCCCTGGTGCAGATGATCGACCATATCCAGCGCGAGCACGGGCTGACGCGCGAGCAGGCATACATCCTCGCCTCCGTCGCGGTCGATCTGCGTGTCGGCCAGGTCGTGGACGTGCCGAACTACGTCATGACGGCGGTGTTGAACAAAGACGTCTTCGTCGAGGAGTGAGCCGGTGAGCATCAGGCATAGCCGCAGAACGGTCCTGGGTGCTTTCGCAGCGCTGGCGGGTGCTGCATCGACGGGCGCCCTGGCCCACACGCCGTATCGCCAATGGGTCGTCTACCGTCAGAAGCATCTGCTGGTGGGCGCCCACCGCGGCGATCCGCAGACCTATGCCCTCGCCCAGACCGTGGTGGAGGCACTGGAGCGCGAACTGCCGGCGGCCAGCGCCCGTATCGCCCGCGGGCCGAGGCCACAACGCATCGCCTCTCTCATGGGCACGAGCCAACTCCGCGTCGCCGTCCTGTCCGAGGACGAGGCGGCGGCGATGGCGGAGGCGCGCGCACCGTTCGAGAACTACCGCCCGACGCCGCTCCGCCGTGTCGCGGCGCTCACCAAACGCTACAGCCTGTTCGCGATCCCGGATCTGCCGGACGAGCATGGCTGGCTGCTCGCCGAGGCGCTGGCCCATGCGGGTCTCGCGCGACAGCCGCTGCCGGGCGCGATCGCGCTGCATGCCGGTGCCGCGGCCTATTGGAACGGCGCCCCGCGGCCAGGCTGAGGGAGTGTCCGATCGGGAGCGCCGGATCGGGCATCGAGCGTATGTTCGAGACCTGCCCATGCGGCAGCGGCCGCGGCTATCTCGCCTGCTGCGGCCGGCTGCACGGCGGCGCCCCCGCCGACAGTGCCGAGACCCTGATGCGCGCGCGCTATACCGCCTTCGCCCGCGGCAACGTGGCCTTCCTGCTGGCAAGCTGGGCACCCGAGACACGGCCGCCCGGTCTCAGCATCGACCCGCGTCAGGCATGGATCGGCCTGAAGGTCGAGGCGCATGAACGCACCGGCCCCGACACGGCGACCGTGCGCTTCACCGCGCGCTGCCGCATCGCCAGCCGCACGACGCGGCTCCGCGAGACCAGCCGCTTCCGCCACGACGGAAGGAGCTGGCTCTATGTGGACGGCGACACGACATGAGAGATGGTGCCCCCTGCAGGACTCGAACCTGCAACCATCGACTTAGAAGGTCGGTGCTCTATCCAGTTGAGCTAAGGAGGCCCGCGCCGGTCAGGCAGGGCGACAGGGATAACCCCGCGCGGGTCCGACGGCAACGGACGCCGCCGACATGGCCGGCCCGGCCACACGCCACGACCATGGCCCACCGGTCCGGTCCCTCCCTGCCACCTCGGGCTTGAGGCCGACGCGCCCTGCGGCCACCACTCTCGCACCTGTCGCAACGTGCCGGAGAGGCCCATGGCCGACGTCTTCACGCTGGAAAGCCTGTTCAACCTCGCCGTGCTGATCTTCCTGCAGGCGGTCCTCGGCTTCGACAACCTGCTCTACATCTCGATCGAGAGCCAACGCGCCCCGGCGGGCGAGCAGGCGCGGGTGCGCAAGCAGGGCATCATCATCGCCATCATGCTGCGCGTCGTGCTGCTCTTCACGATGATCTCGCTGATCGAGGCGTTGTCCGAGCCGTTCTTCATCCTCGACATTGGCGGGATCGTCGAAGGCGGCGTCAACTTCTCCACCCTGATCTTCGTCTTCGGAGGCAGCTTCCTGATGTATACCGCGGTCAAGGAGATCAATCACTTGCTCAAGCTGGACGATCCCGAGCATGCCCATGCCAAGGAGCCGAAATCGGCCAATGCCGTGATCTTCCTGATCGTGCTGATGAACCTGATCTTCTCGTTCGACTCGATCCTCTCGGCGCTGGCGATCACCGATGTGTTCCTGGTCCTGGCGGCCGCCATCGTGATCTCGGGCGCCGGCATGTATCTGCTGGCCGACACGGTTTCGGGCTTCATCGCCAAGAACCGGAAATACGAGGTGCTGGGCCTCTTCATCCTGCTGATCGTCGGCGTCGTGCTGCTGGGCGAGGCGGGGCACGCGGCCGAGCCGCATCTGCACCTATTCGGCTATGCGGTCGAGCCGATGTCGAAGACGACCTTCTATTTCTCGATCGCCGTGCTGGTGTTGGTCGATATCCTGCAGACCGGATATCGCCGCAAGCTGGAAGAGACCCGCGAGGCCGAGGCAGCCGCCCGCGCCAAGGACGCCATCGCGCGGATCGCAGCGTCGGGCTGAGCGCTCACGCGGCGGCGGGATCGGTGGGGCTCTGCGCTCTTGTGCGTCGACGACGGAGAGCATGGCCTGTGCTGCGACGCTCACGCCACCCGACACGACGCGCAGCGGCTAGGGCAACGTCGTTGCCGCGACCGCGACAACGGCGGAAGTTCTGCCCCAAGAGAGCGGCACGGCACTAAGGCGACTGCGCCCTCATGCTGATCGTGACGCTCATCGTCCCATCTCTGCTACACCCGCCGCAGAGCCACGGCAGGTCGACACTCTGACAGGATGGGCCTCGGGTCAGCCCGTTTCCTGCTCTCCGCGATCGGCACGGATGGTCGTGCGCCAGGATTGCCCGGTGCGCCAGTAATGATTGATCGAGCCGAGCGAGAGCACGATCACCGCCACCGCGGCCATCGAGAAGACCAGCGCCCAGAGCTCGCTATTGGCCAGATTGAAGACATGGCCCATGAAGGCACTGGCAAGAACCGAGGCGACCGCGATGCGCCGAAACGGCGGGCGCGCGGGGTCGTGCGTGTTGGGCTCAGCAGAATAAAACACCGACGATACTCCGTTGATTGGCGGCATGGCGTGCAACGGCCACCATCACGCCCGGCGCAGACGACGATATAACGGCGCAGCACCGACGGCGGCGCGTCGATTTCTTGGCAGCCCCGCCACAGACGGCTTGCAGATCGCGCCAAGGTGCCCCGGGCCGGGACAGTGCGCCGGGCGGAGGCATGGAAGAGCCTCGCGCGACTGCGCTTGAGGCATGGTTGCACGGGCACTAAGAGAGCGCGGAACGACCCATGCCGCATCGCGCGGTGGGGGCGAACGGGGCGAATGGCGGAGGCCGGCATGGGCGACATCCAGAGCGACGAGGCGGCGATGCTGGCCTTCGAGCCGCCGGCGCCGAAGCGCTACACCGGCGACACCGGGGCGTGGGAGGTCGTCATCGGCATGGAGGTGCACGCCCAGGTCCATGCCGACGCCAAGCTGTTCTCCGGCGCCTCCACCACCTTCGGGGCCGAGCCGAACACCAATGTCAGCCTGGTCGATGCGGCGATGCCGGGCATGCTGCCGGTGATCAATACCTTCTGCATCGAGCAGGCGGTCCGCACCGGGCTAGGCCTGAAGGCCGCGATCAACCGCCGCTCGATCTTCGACCGCAAGCAGTACTTCTATCCCGACCTGCCGCAGGGCTATCAAATCAGCCAGTACAAGCACCCGATCGTGGGCGAGGGCGAGGTGATCGTCGACATCGCCCCCGGCATCGGCCGGCGCGTGAGGATCGAGCGCATCCATCTGGAGCAGGACGCCGGCAAATCGGTGCACGACATGGACCCGGCACGATCCTTCGTCGACCTGAACCGCACTGGCTGCGCCCTGATGGAGATTGTGTCGCGGCCGGATATCCGCGGGCCCGACGAAGCCGCCGAATACGTCCGCAAGTTGCGGCAGATCATGCGCTATCTCGGCACCTGCGACGGCAACATGCAGGAGGGGAGCCTGCGCGCCGACGTCAACGTCTCGGTCTGCCGGCCGGGCGACTACGACCGTTATGCCGAGACGCAGGATTTCTCCAATCTCGGCACGCGCTGCGAGATCAAGAACATGAACTCGATGCGCTTCATCATGCAGGCGATAGACTTCGAGGCGCGCCGCCAGATCGAGATCCTAGAGGATGGCGGCAGCATCGATCAGGAGACGCGGCTCTATGACGTCAACAAGGGCGAGACGCGGTCGATGCGCTCGAAGGAGGAGGCGCATGACTACCGCTATTTCCCCGATCCCGACCTGCCGCCGCTGGAGCTGAGCGAGGCCGAGATCGACGCGGTGGCGGAGAGCCTGCCCGAACTGCCCGACGCCAAGAAGGCACGCTTCGTGGGCGACTACGGCGTGACGGAATACGATGCCTCGGTGCTGATCGCCGAGCGTGCATCGGCCGATTTCTTCGAACAGGTCGCCACCGGGCGGGATGGGAAGCAAGCCGCCAACTGGGTGATCAACGAGCTGTTCGGCCGGCTCAACAAGGAGGGCCACGGCATCGAGGCCAGCCCCGTCTCGGCCGTGCAGCTGGGCGGGATCATCGATCTGATCGGCAAAGGCGACATCTCGGGCAAGATTGCGAAAGACCTGTTCGAGATCGTCTATACCGAGGGCGGCGACCCGGCCGAGATCGTCGAGGCGCGTGGCATGCGCCAGGTCACCGACACCGGCGCGATCGAGGCTGCGGTTGACGAGGTCCTCGCCAACAATCCCGACAAGGTCGAGCAGGCCAAGGCCAAGCCCTCAATGGCCGGCTGGTTCGTCGGTCAGGTCATGAAGGCGACCGGTGGCAAGGCGAACCCACAGGCCGTGCAGCAACTCGTGCGCGCGAAGCTCGGCATCGAGTGAGGCACGGCCCGGTGGCGCGGTCGCAGAGCGTGCCGATCCGGTCAGTGCGCCATCAACACCGGCAGGGTGGTCAGCTCCAGCACCTCACGCGTGACGCCGCCGAGCACGCGTTCGCGCAGACGCGAGTGGGAATAGGCGCCCATCACCAATAGTCCCGCCTGCAGTGCCTTGGCGCGCGACAGCAGGATCTCGGCCGTCCGGCGCCCATCGGCCGGGTGGGTCGCCAGGCTGACCGCGACGCCGTGGCGCGCCAGCTTCGCAGCCAGGCGCCGGGCATCGGCTGCGACCTCGATATCCTCACCGATCATGGCGATCTCGACCTCGCCGGCCGCGCGCAGCAGCCCCATGGCGGCGTTGACGGCATGCAGCGCCTCGTCGCTTCCGTCCCAGGCGACGAGGATCGCGCCAGTGCGGATCTCCTCGACCGATCGAGGGCAGATCAGCACCGGTGTATCCCCGCGGAACAGCACCGCCTCCAGCGCGTCTGCGGCGGTGGAGCCGGCATCCGGGGCGTAGGGCGGCTCGACCAGCGCCAGATCGGCATAGCGCGCGCATTCGGCCAGTCGGATATCGACATCGGGGATGGTGCAGACCGCGGCCTCGACATCGAACAGCACGCCTTCGTGCTGCAGCCGCTCGCTGATCTCGCGGGCCCGGGCCTCGACCTCGGCCTGTGCCCGGCCGCTGAAATCGTCTGCCATCGTCGCGCCGGCCATCGTCATGCCATAGGCGGCGATATTCGGATCGTGGGCGATGGCCAGGACACTCAAATGCGCACCATGGGTCCGGGCCAAAGCCGCAGCGGTATCGAGCCTCGCGGCCGAGGCGGCCTCGCCATCGACATAGGTCACGATGGTCCGCAGGCGGGTCGGCGCAGGCGCGGTATCGGCGCTATGGGCCGCATCTGAGGTGACGGTCATCGGCGGGCCTCCCGTGATCTGGTGCTGCGACACGTCCTGCGCCCACCCTGCGGCGCGGCGCCTGATCGCGCGTTGATGCCGCTCAAGCGTGCCGGGTGCGCGGGCGATGGGGCCGTCGCGCAGGGGCGTGGGCGTTGTCGCCGGTCCGTGTCGGTCATGGGTCACGTCGGTCGAATTGATCGCCGCGCGGGCCGGCCACCCTTCACAGGCCGCGCCATATCGGCACAATACCGCGTCAAACGAGCGAGTTGGGGGTCGAGCGATGGCATTCGAATACAAGGTGGTGCCTGCACCCGAGATCGGATTGAAGCGCCGCGGGCTGCGCAAGCCTGCGGATCGGATCGCGGCGGCGATGGCCGAGACGATCGCCGCCCAGTCGTCCCACGGCTGGGAGTATCTTCGCGCCGACGTGATCCCCGTGATCGAGGGCGGCGGCTGGCTGAGCCGCCCCCGCGAGGTGCAGCGCGCCCTGCTGATCTTCCGGCGCGCAAGGCCGGGTGCGCGCCACGAGATGCTGCAGGCGCTGGATGAACCGCCCATCGCGCGCAGGCCCGAGCCGGCCGCGCCCGCGGTGGCGCCACCCGTCGCCGCCATGCCCACCGCCTCTGCCACAGCAGCCTCCGCCACAGCAGCCTCCGGCGCAGCAGCCTCGGCCCCGGCCGCTGCCGCCCCAGTGCCGTCGGAAAGCATGCCGCGCCCTGCGCCAACGATGCGCCAAGCCGAGCAGGCGATGCGGGTACAGGCCCCGGAGCCGAGCGTCATGGCAGACCGCGCCCCGCCGGAGCGCACAGGTGCAGAGCAGGCCGGCGCGCCGCCTCTACGCGCCTCGGCCGAAAGGTCGGCGCCTGGCGGCGAGGACCATTTCCTGCGGCGCCGGCCCGACCCGCTTGATGGCGCTCCGATGCGCCCGACGCGGCCGGAACCCGATCTGAGCGCTCTCAGAGAGACCCTCGCCCGCCCCGCGGCCGGCGGGGCCGACGGCGTGCGCCGGGTGGAACCGCGCCCCGACCCTGCGCGGCGGCCGACGGCGGAGGACCCGGCGCCGCTGCGTCTGGACGGCGAGGAGCAATTGCTGCGCGATATCGCCCGCCCGCCGGGGGGCGCGGCGCGTGTTGCAAGTCCGGATCAGCCGTCAGGCACCATGCAGCCACCGGCCGATCCCCTGGCCCAGCCCCAGCCCCAGCCCGGGTTCCAACCCCAAGGCGAACCCCAGTCCCAACCCCTGGCCCAACCCCTGGCCCAACCCCTGGCCCAACCTCATGGCCAACCCACAGCCCAGCCCCCTGCAGAGCCGCCGGACGACCCGCTGGCGCCGGCACCCGAGCGCAGCGACCCCGCGCCGCGCCGCGAGCCGGATGACGACCTCAGCGATATCCGCTCGGCACTGCGCCGGCTGGAGCGCTGATCGCTGGCCAGATCACGGCGCGCGGAACGACGCGGCGACGTCGAGGCATACAGGCGGCCGCGGGGGCGGCCTGGGCTCACTCGCCAGGCGCACGCAACTCCATCGACAGGGCGTGCAGGCCGCGGTCGAACTCCTCCTTCAGCGCCCGGTTGACGGCGCGCTGACGCGCCAGCTTCGACTGACCTGAAAAGGCATCGGCGGTCATCTCCAGATGGAAGTGCGTCTCGCCGCCCTCGCGCCAGCCGCCATGGCCGCGGTGCTTCTCGCTGTCGTCGCGCAACGCCATGGATTGCGGGGTAAAGCTGCGGCGCAGGGTTTCGGTGATCCGGGCTGCGACAGACATGCTCTTCGCTCCTGTCAAGAGTTGGTCTTTCGCCTTCATCCGCTACTATCGCCGGCTACCGCCGCCAAGGGTGCTCGTCGGTCAACCGCTGGCTGCACCACAGATACGGAGACGTGTGTACAGCGCATGACGAGGCAATCGCCGCTCGATTTCGACATCTCGGTCACCGCCGACAAGCGCCGGCGGGCGCGTCAGCGTGGCATGACGGGACGGGTCGACACGGCCGAGTGTCGCTGCGAATGGCCGGGCTGCACCGCGGAGGCGAAGTACCGGGCGCCCGAAAGCCCAGAAGTGCTGCATCGTTTCCGCTGGTTCTGCCTCGAGCATGTGCGCGAGTACAACAGAGCGTGGAATTTCTTCGAGAACGCCGGCCAGTCCGACCTCGACGCTCAACAGGCGGCCGACCGGGTCTGGAACCGGCCGACCTGGCGGCTCGGTCAGGGCCCGCGTGCCGGGCGCGCGCCCAACCCCCATGCGGACGGCGATGCCTGGGCGCGTTGGGGGTTCGAGGATGCGTTTTCGGTGCTTGGCGAGAATGCGACACTGAACCCGGGCAAGGCGTCAAACGACCCGCCTCCCCGCCGCCGCCTTGCCCGCGAGGAGCAGATGGCGATGGACACGCTTGGCCTGCCGCACCAGGTCGAGAGCCGCAAGGACGTCCGCGCCCGCTACGCCGAACTGGTCAAGCAGCTGCACCCGGACATGAACGGCGGCGATGCGGTCGATCCGAAGCGGCTCGAGCGGGTGCTGAAGGCGTGGAAGATCCTGAAGAAGTCGCGCAACTTCACCGACTGATCGCGGCAGCACCCGGAACCCAACGATGCGCGTGACCCTGCTCGGCACCGGCTGCCCCCGGGCCTGCCGCGAGCGCGGTGGTGCTGCGACGCTGGTCGAGACGCGCGAGGCTGCGGTGCTGATCGATTGCGGCTCGGGCGTCACGCAGGCGCTGGTCGAGCACGGAACGCCCGGTTCGGCACTCGATGCGCTGCTGGTCACGCATCTCCATTCCGACCATCTCGTGGATTTCTATCAGCTTGTGATCTCGTCCTGGCATCAGGGGCGCGCGCACCCATGGACGGTGTGTTGCCCCGACACAGTCGTGCCCTTCATCGAGGGGACCATGGCGCTGTGGAAGGACGAACGCGCGCTGCGCATCGCCTGGGAGGAGCGCGGCGACACCGCAGGGCTCGACGTCGCGACCGAGGTGCTGGTGCCAGGGCGGGCGATGCAGTTCGGCGATCTGTCCGTCACCGCGGTCGAGGTCGACCATGCGCCGGTTGCGCCGGCCTTCGGCTTCGTGTGCCGCGCGGGCGGGCGCAGCGCCGTCATCTCGGGCGACACGCGCCCCTGCCCGACCCTGATCTACGCCGGCCGGGGCTGCGATCTGCTAGTGCACGAGGTCATCCTGCACGGCGTGATGAAAGCGGGCGCCAGCCGCAGCTTCAGCCTGTCCAATGTGGCGGACTACCACACCGCCTCGGCCGAGGTGGGCGGCGTCGCGGCGGAGATGGGGGCGGCGGCGCTCGCGCTCACCCATTTCGTGCCGCCGGTGTTCGACCGCGAGGACCTGCTGGCCGAGGTCGCCGACGACTATGGTGGCCCCGTCTTCGTGGGCGAAGACGGGATGTGCTTCGACCTCGCCACCGGCATGGTGCATTGGCGCGCCTTCTCGGCGCGCCTGCCGATCACGCGATGAGTGGCGCTGAGCGCGGCGGCGCGCGGGAGGAGGACCGCGCCGCAAACGCGATCCTGGCCCTGTTGGCGACACGGCGCGCTGGGGCGAGTATCTGCCCGTCCGAGGCGGCGCGGCGCCTTGCCCCGGACGATTGGCGCCCGCTGATGCCGCTGATCCGGCGCGTGGCAGCCGGGCTGGCGGCCGAACGGCGGATCGAGGTGACGCAGAAGGGCGTCGTCGTGGCGCCCGAGACGGCCAAGGGCGCGATCCGGCTGCGGCTGCCGTCGTGATCCACACGCGCCGGCTGCGACGGTATCGATGCATGCGTGGCCGGCCACGGTGCCCAACAGCGCGCGCTGTCGACACGGTCCGGCGGCGTCCGCGACATCCATACCGCGCGTCGATGGGCGCCTGCGCGCCCGCTTAAGCAAAACGTCGGCTCGACACGCCGGCACCGTATGCTATCGAGCGGCTTGCTGCATGGGCGAAGGCGAGTCGATGCTCGACGCAGCCGGACGTCTCGCTGGGCGGGACGGCCCGGGTGGACCGCTTGTCGTGATCGGACGACAGCCTATGGTGTGGGCGACAACCTTGCAGGAGTGCGCTTTATGGCAGACGGCGGCAACCTGGGCGCAGCCGATATCCCGTCGGTCGAGGTTTCCGTGAGCGAGGTCTTCGGCCTCGACACGAATATGGCGATCAAGGGCTTTGCCGAGCGCACCGACCGCGTGCCGGTGCTGGACGAGAGCTATCGCTTCGACCGCGACACGACCATGGCGATCCTTGCCGGCTTTGCGCACAACCGCCGCGTGATGATCCAAGGCTATCACGGCACGGGCAAATCGACGCATATCGAGCAGGTCGCCGCCCGGCTGAACTGGCCCTGCGTGCGCGTCAACCTCGACAGCCATATCAGCCGCATCGACCTGATCGGCAAGGATGCGATCAAGCTGCGCGACGGCGTGCAGGTGACCGAGTTCCAGGAAGGCATTCTGCCCTGGGCGCTGCGGAACCCGACGGCCATCGTGTTCGACGAGTACGACGCGGGCCGACCCGACGTGATGTTCGTGATCCAGCGCGTGCTGGAGGTCGACGGCAAGCTGACGCTGCTGGACCAGAACGAGGTGATCCACCCGCACCCGTCCTTCCGCCTGTTCGCCACGGCGAACACCGTTGGCTTGGGCGACACCACGGGCCTCTACCACGGCACGCAACAGATCAACCAGGGCCAGATGGACCGCTGGTCGATCGTCACGACGCTGAACTACCTGCCGGCCGATGCCGAGGTGGCGATCGTGCTCGCCAAATGCCCGACCTATGGCGAGGATGAGGACCGCATCATCCAACGCATGGTCACCGTCGCCTCGCTGTCGCGCCAGGCCTTCATGAACGGCGACCTGTCGACCGTGATGTCGCCGCGCACGGTGATCGCCTGGGCCCAGAATGCCGAGATCTTCGGTGGCGATATCGGCTTCGCCTTCCGCGTGACCTTCCTCAACAAATGCGACGAGCTGGAGCGCCAGCTGGTGGCCGAGATCTACCAGAAGTGCTTTGGCGAGGAACTGCCCGAAAGCGCTGCGAGCGTCAGCCTGGGGTGAGCAGCGCAGCGCCGCCACGGCGAGGCACTGCCTCTCGGCATCGACCCGACGGCTCGGCGATCTGACGCGCTTCAGCCGGCACCTCCGCATCGATGACCGGCTCTGGGCGACCATCCCCTGCCCCCGGAAAGGGAGCGAGGCGATCAGAGCGCACGATCCGCTGCTCACGGCGCCCCGCGCGGGGCGGGCTGTCGGGCGTCGTGGTAGGATCATTGGGTGTTGAGGGACCTCCCGCTCGGCGCCGACCGATTGGCAGGGCACTCTGGAGTGCGGGTCCTGATAGCGGTCTTGAGGACGTCACCGCCGCCGTCGCGATCCCTGAGCGTCGTGATCGACCGCGGGGCCGCGTGGTCCGGACGAATGGGCGCGCCCGCTTATCAATGAGCCTTTAGGCGTCTATACCAAGGCGCGCGCGTCACTAAACTCAGGGAAGCGCGACGTCCAGCGGGGTAGCCAGACCGTCCTGCGGCCTTTCGATGACGAAACGAAACCCGCCTGTACTGGAGGGCGCATGACAACCCTTCCCGCACCGCTCTGGCTTGCCGATATCTCCGTCCCGCTCACGGCGCGCATGATGGCCTTCCGGCTGCTGCGGGCGCGCATCAGGCGTGCATGGATGGGGGTCGATCCCTATTTCCTGCTGACGAGCATGGTGATGATCATCTGCCTGCGGATCGCGTTCCGCTCCGTCGGCCTCGCCGTCAGCGTCGAGAACCTGTTGAGCGGCACGGCGGTCGTCATGATGCTGCTGACCTTCGCCCTCGGCGCCTTTACCAAGCGCAGCGACAAGCGCGAGAGACGGGTTGCGGAGCGGCGTCTCAGGATGCACGGATACAGGCTGACCGATGGGGGGCATCTCGTCAGGCGCGGCATGTGAGGGGAGCGGCATGGCAGTCCCGACAGGCTACAACAGCGTTGCGGCCTATCTGATCGCGCCCGAGGCGGAGGCGATCGTCGCCCTCGCCACCGAAGCCTTCGGTGCGACGCCTGTCGAGGAACCGATGCGGATGCCGGACGGCCGGCTCGCCCATGTGACGCTCCGCATCGGCGACAGTACCGTGATGGTGAGCGAGCCGGGTGAAGGTATGGGCGCGCAGACCGCGATGCTGCACCTCTATGTCGAGGATTGCGACGCGGCCCATGCCCGTGCCCTGGCCGCCGGCGCCAGCGAAGAAATGCCGCCCGCCGACCAGCCGCATGGCGACCGCGCCGGCATGGTGCGCGACGCCGGCGGGAACCTGTGGTGGATCGCCACCCAGAAGGAAGTCCTCAGCACCGACGAGATCGTGCGCCGCATGACGGCGAATGACGCGTGAGAGCATGACGAAGAAGCCCGAGAACCCGGCCGAGCCCTTCAAGAAGGCCCTTGCCGAGGCGACCCGCGCCCTCTCGGCCGAGGGGGAGATCGACGTCACCTATTCCGCCGACCCGCCGGGCCGGACCGCGACGGGCATGCGCCTGCCCCAGGTCAGCCGCCGCATGACGCGTCGCGAGGTGATGCTGGCCCGCGGCACGGCGGATGCGCTCGCGCTCCGCGAACGCTTCCACAGCCCGGAATGCCACTTTCGCTATGCACCCCAGGGCGAGATGGCGCGCGCGATCTATGACCAGCTGGAGGAAGCGCGCTGCGAGAGCCTGGGCGCGCGCTGCATGCCCGGCGTCGCGCAGAACCTCGAGGCGCGTCTGGACAACCACGCCGAAAGCCGGGGCTACGGCGCCATGCGCTCGACCTCCGAGGCACCGATGGCCGAGGCCGCGGGCCTGCTGATGCGCGAGGCGCTGACCGGGCGCAGCCCGCAGGGCGGCAACGGCAATGTCCTCGGGCTCTGGCGCGAGTATTTCGACCAGCATCTCGGCGCCGAGGGGCTGGGCGAGATGGGCGATATCGAGGACCAGGCCGCCTTCGCCAAGCGGGTCTGGCAGATCATCGACGACCTCGGCTACGGCGACCAGCTTGGCGACGATCCCGACGACCAGGGACAGGAGGACGAGACCGCCGAGGAAGACGCGCCCGAGGAACAGCCGCAGGACGACGAGAGCGGCGACGGCGACGAGGCGGAGGACGACGACGAGGGCGAGCAGGACGAGAGCCGCGGCGAGCAGCAGACCCGTCAGATGCAGGCCGAGCTGGCGCCTGACGATGCCGAGCTGGAGGACGAGGAAGAGGACACCATCGACACCGACGAGGGCCCGCCTCCGCCCGAGGAGCGCGGCCCGAGACCGGTCTCGGACGCCGATCCGGCCTATCGCGTCTATACGAACCAGTTCGACGAGATCGTCAGCGCCGAGGACCTGGCCGACGGGCCCGAGCTCGACCGCCTGCGCGGCTATCTCGACAAGCAGCTTGAGAACCTGAAGGGCGCCGTCTCGCGCCTGGCAAACCGGCTGCAGCGCCGCCTGCAGGCCCAGCAGAACCGGAGCTGGGAGTTCGACCGCGAGGAGGGTCTGCTGGACGCCGGTCGCCTCGCGCGCGTTGTCGCCCAGCCGACCGTGCCGCTCAGCTATAAGATCGAGAAGGATACCGAGTTCCGCGACACCGTGGTCACGCTGCTCATCGACAACTCAGGCTCGATGCGCGGGCGACCGATTTCGACCGCCGCGGCGACGGCCGACATCCTGGCGCGCACGCTGGAGCGCTGCTCGGTCAAGGTCGAGATCCTGGGATTTACGACCCGCGCCTGGAAGGGCGGCGAGGCGCGCGAGCGCTGGCTGTCCGAGGGGCGGAAGCCCCAGCCGGGGCGGCTCAACGATCTGCGCCACATCGTCTACAAATCGGCCGACGCACCCTGGCGCCGGGCGCGGCGCAATCTGGGCCTGATGATGCGCGAGGGCCTGTTGAAGGAGAACATCGACGGCGAGGCGCTGGAATGGGCGCATCGCCGCCTGACCGGCAGGCCCGAGCAACGGCGGATCCTGGTGGTGATCTCAGACGGCGCACCGGTCGACGATTCTACCCTGTCCGTGAACCCGTCGACCTATCTTGAGCGGCATCTGCGCGACGTGATCACGATGATCGAGCGTCGCGGCGCGGTCGAGCTGATGGCGATCGGCATCGGCCACGACGTGACCCGCTACTACAGTCGCGCGGTCACGATCACGGATGTCGAGCAGTTGGCGGGCGCCATCACCGAGCAGCTCGCCGCGCTCTTCGAGTCCGATGCCAAGACCCGTGAACGCGCCACGAAACGCGCCGGCCGCTCGCGCCGCCGCGCCGCCTGAGAGGGCCGGCCGACTGGGGCGTCGAGCCCCCGCCGCCCGCGCGCCCGGCGATGCCGTGCGCCGCACGCTCAATCCATCAACGTGCGCCGTCTGCGGGGTCTGAACGCGGCGGCCAGCGCCAGGAAGATGAGCGCGATGATACCGGTCGTGGCGAAGAACGGCGCGGTGAGCGCGGTCAGGATGTACGGATCCCAGAGCACGGGGTCGAGGTGGCGCTCGACGGCGGGCTGCAGCAGCTGCAGGCTGTCGGGGTGGATGGCGAACCAGACCTCGCCCAGCGATCGCGGCGCCCAGGGCCCCTCCGTGAGGCTCCGATAGGCGGCCTCGACGATGAGGGCGAGCGTCATGACGGCGAAGACGACGGTGATGCTGCGCAACATCGGCCTGGGTTCCCGGATTGCATGTCGGCGGCTGGGTAAGCGGTACAGCCTCGCGACACAACCTGCTCGAGGCTGAGCCGGGGCGGAGTCGAGAGCCCGGCGCCGCTTGCGGGGACCCTGACGAAGGGCTAGCGTCCGCGCCGACGGAAGGGTGGCCGAGTGGTCGAAGGCGCACGCCTGGAAAGCGTGTATACGGGCAACCGTATCGCGGGTTCGAATCCCGCT
>JBCCSW010000009.1:0-25523 GCA_039199465.1 Pseudomonadota bacterium | reverse complement strand
GAACCACCACTTTTACCCGCCCCCACACCCGGGTTGCGGGCGGGGTAATGGATCGCGAAAGCGACCGGCACGGCCGGCCCGTCCTTGACGCGGCCCGCTCCCCGAACACGCTCAACAGGAAGCCCCGCGGGCTTCTCCCCAGCCCATCCGGCGAAACGCGCGGCGCGCATGATCACAGCGGTCTCACGTGCTGCGCCGCCTCAGGCACCCCGCAACGATCGATCGCGGCGACCAGCCGCGATGCCGCCCGGCTATTCGCGCACGCGCGGGGTGACATCCAGCGTGACCCGGCCGCCGTCGCGTTCCACCACCGCCTCGATCGTCTCGCCGGGGCGAAGGCCGTTCAGCACGCGGACGAAATCGTAGATGTTGGCAAGATCATGCCCCGCCAGGCCCACCAGAACGTCGCCACCGGAAAGGCCAGCTTCCTCGGCCGGGCCGCCCTTCACCACGCCCGACAGCGGCACGCCGACCTCGCCCTCGGTCGCGTAGTCCGGGATCGTGCCGAGGAAGACACCCGCCATCCGACCGCCGCTTTCGCCGGCAGGCCGCGCGCGCTCGACATAGGCCGGCTCCTCGTCAGACTGCGCGCGTGAGCGGGCGATCAGCGCCACGAAGCGGGCGATCTCCTTCAGCCCGTCATAATTGAGCTTGTCGGGCGTATCGCCGGGGCGGTGATAGTCTTCATGCGCCCCGGTGAACAGCGACAGGATCGGCACGCCGGCGAGATAGAACTCGGTCGCGTCGGTCGGCATGTAGGGGTCGTCATTGGTGACGATGGGCAGGCCGACCACGGCGTTGCGCCGCTCGATCTCGCGCGCCCAGATCGGCGAGGACCCGGTGCCGCCGGCGACAAGCTGGGTCTCCAACCGGCCGACCATGTCCATGTTGAGATAGGCGGTCAGCGCGTCGGCCAGGCCGTCGGCGCCCAAATCCTCCTGCAGCGCGTCGACGTAATGCGAGGCGCCCAGCAGACCCAGTTCCTCGCCCGACCAGGCGGCGAAGACGATGTCGCGCGGTCCCTCCAGCCGGCCGCGGGTCTTCAGATCGGCGAGATACTCCGCCACCTCGATCAGCGCCGCTACGCCCGAGGCGTTGTCGTCGGCGCCCGGGTGGATCTGGCCCCGCTCATCGCCGCGCGCCAGCGACCCCGACGTCTCGCCCCGACCCAGATGATCGACATGCGCGCCGATCGCCAGCGCAGGCGCCGTGCCGTCGCCGAGGCTGAGCCGGCCAAGCACGTTGCGCCCCGTCCGCGTCTCGAAGTCTAGGCCGATGCGCGCCTCGGCCTCCACGCCGATCAGCATACGGGGCGCGGCCATGCCGGCCTCGACGCTGGCCATCACCTCGTCGATATCCAACAGGATCGAGAGCATCCGCATGCCGGCCGCCCGATCCACCGCCACGACCGGCAGCGTGGCGGCGCCCGAGGTCGCCTCGTAGCTCAGCCGCGGCAGCACGTCGTCGAAGCCCGGCCTCGGCGGCGGGGCGACGATCACCCCGGCCGCACCGCGCGACAGGGCGACGGAGGCGCGATAGCGGAGATCCGAGAAGGGGCGCAGCGCCGTCCGGTGCTCGGGCGTCAGATCCGCCGGCAGCCCGCGCCACATCAGCACCCAGGCATCGGTGACATCGATGTCGCCATAGCTGTCGATGGCGTCGAACCCGCCCTCGGCCGGTGCGACGATGCCATAGCCCGCGAACACGACGCCTGCGGGCGCGGCCGTGCCGGTCTTGGCGAAGGCGAGCGGTGTCCAGGTCTCGCCCAGCGCAAGCTGCTCGGCCTGTCCGTCGACCGAGATCGTGAGCGCATTGTCCTCTGACAGCGACACGCCCGCGGTGAAGTCGAAGGACTGGAAGAAGCCGTCATCGCCCGCGGGCTCCAGCCCGATCGCCGCGAAGGCGCGGGCGACGTAATCGGTCGCCAGCCGCTCCCCCTCGGTGCCGGTCAGCCGACCCTCCATAACCTCGGCTGTCAGGGCCTCGACATGGGCCCGCAGATCGGCCGTGCGGATCGCGGGATCGCTGGCCGGCAGGGCCGGTCCGGCCGAGGCGCGGCGCGGCTGCTCCGCCAACAGCGCCAACGCCGCCTCGTGGTCCCAGTCGGCGATGAACAACTGGCTGGTGCCGGCCGGCGTTGCGTTCGAGGTCCAGGACAGCGTCAGCCCGTCCGGCGCGAAAGCGGCGAGCCCGTCGAACCCGTCGCGGTCCGAGACGCGCACCGGCTCGCGCACGCCGTCGACATCGACCAGGAACAGCTAGAAATTCGAGAAGCCGAGCTTGTTGGTCGAGAAGATGATGTACTCGCCCGACGGGTGGAAGAACGGCGCCCAGGACAGATCGCCCATATCGGTCAGGCGCCGCTCGCTGGCCGCGCCGATATCCGGGTCCATGGTGTAGATCTCGGCCGTCACGCCCTTCTCGTCGAAGCGGCGCCAGGTGATCAGGCTGCCATCCGCACTCCAGAACGGGCCGCCGTCATAGCCCGGCGTCTCGGTCAGCCGGCGGACGTTCGAGCCGTCGGCGTCCATGACGTAGAGTTCCATGAAGAACGACGGATCGCGCTCCAGCAGCGCTTGTTCCTCGGCCGTCAGCTCCGCGGCATAGGCGTGGCGGTTCGAGGCGAAGATGATCCGCGTGCCGTCCGGCGAGTAGGCGCCCTCGGCGTCATAGCCCTCGGCATCGGTCAGCCGGGTGAAGCCGCCCTCCTCCAGATCGGTCACCACGATCTCGTAGGTCGAGTCGTAGTCCCAGGCATAGCGCCGCTGCTGGCCCGAGGCGCGGAAGTCGATCTCCGCCTGCATCTTGGCTTCGGCCTCCGGGTCGAACTGGGTCGAGGCGAACAGCACGCGCCGCCCGTCGGGATGCAGCCAGGCACAGGTGGTCTTGCCGATCCCGGTCGAGAGCTGGTCGACATCGCCCGTCTCCAGATCCAGGCGATAGATCTGGAAGAACGGATTGCCCTCGGCGCGCTCGGACTGGAAGACGAGCGACGTACCGTCGGCCGAGAAGTATCCCTCGCCCGCGCGCCGCCCTTCGAAGGTCAGCTGCCGTGCCCCGGTCAGCGGCCCGTCGAGCAGCGTGGCAGACGCCTCAGCCGGCGCATCCTCGACCGTCGCCGCGTTCTCGGTCGTGTAGCCCGAGGCGGCATAGCCTGCGGCAAGACCGGCAAGCGCGCTGATGGCGATGACGTAGCGCATCGTCATGGCTGCATTCTCTCCAAGCATGCGTGGCACTGCCTGCCCAGCGGTCTGCCGCATGGTTTTAGCCACCCCAACAACGCTCGGATGATAGCGCCGGCCCCCAGCGCGTCACGCGCCCCTCACGCTGTGGACGTCGCCTGTGCCGTTGGTTCGGTTGCCGGGGTCGCGGCGGGTGGCTCGGCCGCATTGGCATAATAGTGGTCCTTCGCGATCCGGTGGATCGGGCGGTAACCGGCGGGCGCCAGTACGGCATCGACCTCGGCCACCGGGCGGCGGGCAATCTCGATCTGCAGGATGCAGGCGTTGCGGGCCAGTGTCCCGGCCATGCCGGCGAGCGTCGATAGCTCATGGCCCTCCACATCGATCTTGATCGCCAGGCGCTGGCCCGACAGATCGACGAGATCGTCCAGCCGCGCCGCCCCCACGCGCTCGGCGCGCGCTTCCTCGCCCGTCGGCGGGGTGCCCACATGCGATGTGGCGAGGAAGTTCCGGCCGCGCGTCATCGTCACCTCGCCCGATCGGTCCGAAAGGGCCAGGCGATGGGCGCGCACCCGACCCTGCAGACCGTTCAGCCAGACATTCACCTGCAGCTTGAGGAAGGTGACCTCGACCGGCTCGAACGCGTCGATCCCGTCGGGCAGATCCAGATCGAGCCCGAACAGCACGGCATAGAGGCCACGATTGGCACCGATATCGAAGAAGCGCGTCGCGCCGCGATCCCTGATCTGGTTGGCGAGGAAGCAGCGCTGTTCGACATCGTGTCGGCGCCCGGCGAGGTAGCGCAGATCGCCCGCCTCGCCCGGGTCAAGCAGCCAGCGTGCGCCCAGCCGTCGCGCGACCCGTACGCCGCCGAACAGGCGGAAGTACCGCTTGCGAAGGCTCTCGATGGGGTGGGCGATGCGGCGCATGGCGCCACCTCCTGCAGCCGGGACTGGCGGATGCGCATCCGCGCCCGTGGATAGGAAGCCATGTCACGAAAGGGTACTACGCGTTGTTCGACTGCTGCAGTCACGCCTGCTTGACGCGGTCGAGTGGCATCACGATAGGCATCGTGGCGTCGCGGTCCAGATGCCGTCGTCCCGCAGAACTGAACTAGGCGGCCTGGGCGCCGGCATCACGCGGTGACGACATGTGCAAACGGCGACCGGGCGTCTCGGACAGCACGGCGGACCTGGGCATTGCGGTTCGCAGCGCGCGGCGCGCGGCGCGCGAGGCGCGGGACGCCATCACAGGCGATGGCCGACAAGACGGTGAAAAGCAGTAGCGGTGCGCGCGAAGCGACGGCGCCGGCCCTGCGTTGTCAAACCCCGCTCGCCCGTCGCGCCGCCCTCCACGATGCTCTCGACCGCATGCCGAGCCTGTCTGTCGGCGAGAGGCGCGTTGGAACGCCACCAACCAATGCGCAAAGCGCCTTGCCATACCCGCCGCATCCGGCGCAGATCTTGGTTGACCATCCTGCAACCATCGCGGCCCGCAACCGGAGAGCGCCATGCCCGCAAAGATCCCCGCCACCGTCGTCACCGGCTTTCTGGGCGCCGGCAAGACGACGCTGATCCGCCATCTGCTTGAACAGGCCGGCGGCAAGCGCATCGCGTTGGTGATCAATGAGTTCGGCGATCTCGGCGTCGACGGCGAGATCGTGAAAGGCTGCGGCATTGAGGGCTGCGGCGAGGACGAAATCGTCGAGCTGTCGAACGGTTGCATCTGCTGCGCGGTGGCGGACGACTTCATCCCGGCGCTCGAGAAGCTGCTCGCCCTCGACCCCGCGCCCGACCACATCGTGATCGAGACCTCGGGCCTCGCCCTGCCGCAACCGCTGGTGCGCGCCTTTGGATGGCCGGCGGTGCGCACGCGGGTGACGGTCGACGGGGTGATCGCGGTCGTCGACGGACCCGCCGCGGCCGAGGGGCGCTTTGCGGCCGATCTGAGCGCGGTCGAGCGTCAGCGCGCCGCCGACGACAACCTGGATCACCTGACCCCGCTGGCCGAGCTGTTCGAGGATCAGCTCGCCTCGGCCGACATGATCCTGGTGAACAAGGCCGACCTGATGGACGACGCTGGCACGGCCGGCCTGTCGGCGCGGATCACGGCCAAGACCCGGCCCGGCGTGCAGGTGCGACCGACGACCAACGGGCGCGTACCGCTCGAGGTGCTGCTCGGCCTCGGCATCGGGGCAGAGGAGGACCTCGAGGCGCGCGCCGAGATCCATCACCGCCACGATGACGATCACCATCACGACGATGACGATCATGATCACCACGACGACCATGACCATCACCACCACGATCACGGGCATGACGCGTTCGAGAGCGTCGTGCTGGAGATCGGCGAGGTCGCCGATGCCGAGATGCTGTCGCGCAGCGTGGCCCAGGCGATCGCGACGCACGGCTTGCTTAGGGTCAAGGGGTTCGCGCGCGTCGCCGGGAAGCCCATGCGGCTGGTCGTGCAGGCCGTCGGGCCACGGGTCGAGACCTATTTCGACCGCCCCTTCGCGCCGGGCGAGGCGGCGCAGGGGCGCCTTGTCGTCATCGGCGAGGCGGGCATCGACCGCGCTGCCGTCGCTGCCAGCCTGACCGCGCCAAGCAACGACGCCGCCACCGCCGCGGAGTAACGGAAAGGCCGGCGACCGGCGCAACCCCCCGACGGAGCCGACATGCATCTGCTGCAGGCACAGGCAGGCGCGATCGCCGACGGGATCGAGCCGGTCGATCCCGGCCAGACGCCCGCAGACATCGTCTTCATCTCGGCCAACGATGCCGAGATCGCGGCGCTGGCCGATGCCCATGCCCGCCTGAGTGCGGAGCAGGGCGACACCGTGCCGGGCCTGAGGCTGACGCGGCTGTCCTGGCTCGCCCATCCCTTCTCGGTCGATCGGTTCCTGGAGGAGACGGCGACCAAGGCGCGCCTGGTGATCGCCCGCGTACTGGGCGGCGAGGGTTACTGGCCCTATGGTCTGGAGCAATGCGCCGCGCGTCTGGGGACGGCCGGCGTGGCCTTCTGCGCGCTGCCCGGCGACGACCGGGAGGACGTGGCGCTGGCCCGCGTTTCGACCGTCGAGGCGGAGTTGCGTCTGGCGCTCTGGGCCTATTTGACCGAGGGCGGTCCGACCAATGCCGCAGGCTTTCTGCGACTGGCCGCGCATCTTCTGAACGGCACGGCGCTACCGCCTGCCGCCGTGCCGCTGCTGCGCGCCGGTGCCTATCGCCCGGGCCTCGGCGCCGTCGATCCGTCGGCCATCACGGCTGCAGGCCGACCCGGCGGCGCCGAGGCCCGGCCGCGCGCCGCTGTGGTCTTCTACCGCGCATTGCTGCAGGGCGCTGGGCTGCAGCCGGTCGACGCCCTCGTCACCGCGCTCGAGGCCGAGGGGATGGACGTCCTGCCGGTCTATGTCGCCTCGCTCAAGGACCCTGTCTCGGCCGCGACGCTGGGGCGACTGTTCGAGGCGCATCCCCCCGATGTCGTCCTCAACACCACCAGCTTTGCCGTGGCCAGCCCCGACGGCGGCGACGGCGGCGCGACGCGCACGGTACTCGACGCACCCGACCGGCCCGTGCTGCAGGTGGTCTTCGCCGGCAGCGACCTAGAGGCGTGGCGGGACGGCACGCGCGGCCTGTCGGCGCGCGATATTGCGATGAACGTCGCACTGCCCGAGGTTGATGGCCGGCTGATGACCCGCGCCGTCAGCGTGAAGGGCGAGCTGCGCCACGACGCGGCGGTCGAGTGCCCGATCATCGGCTATCGCCCGATCGCCGACCGCATCACCTTCACCGCGCGCCTCGCCGCCGCCTGGGCACGGCTCGGCCGAACGCCGCGCCGGGATCGGCGGGTTGCGCTCATCCTCGCTAACTATCCCAATCGCGATGGGCGGCTGGCCAATGGCGTCGGCCTGGACACCCCCGCCTCGACCGTCGGGGTCCTGAAGGCGCTGGCCGAAGCGGGCTACACCGCGACCGACCTGCCGGCCGACAGCGCGAGCCTGATGCGCCGTCTCGGCGACGGCCCGACGAACGATCTGGCCGACCGATCGACCCGACGAGGTGGCGAGACGCTGTCGCTGACCGACTACGCCGCCTTCTTCGCGACGCTGCCGGCCGCGGTGCGTGAGGCCGTCACGGACCGCTGGGGCGCGCCCGCGGACGACCCTTTCGTGCAGGACGGCGCCTTCCGCCTTGCCTTCCACCGCTTCGGCAATCTCACCGTCGGCATCCAGCCCGCGCGCGGCTACAACATCGATGCCGAGGCGACCTGCCACGACCCGGCGCTGCCGCCGCCGCATGGCTATATCGCCTTCTACGCCTGGGCGCGGCGGGCCTTCGGTGCGCATGCCCTGGTGCATATCGGCAAGCACGGCACGGCGGAGTGGCTGCCGGGCAAGGCCGTCGCGTTGTCGGAGGAGTGCTTTCCCGAGGCCGTGCTCGGCCCCGTGCCGCATCTCTACCCCTTCATCGTCAACGACCCAGGCGAGGGCACGCAGGCAAAGCGGCGCGCGCAGGCCGTGATCGTCGACCACCTGACGCCACCGCTGACCAGGGCCGGCAGCTATGGCCCGCTGGCCGAGCTGGAGGCGCTGGTCGACGAGTACTTTCAGGCCTCGGGCGTCGACCCACGGCGGTTGGACCATCTGCGCGCCGAGATCCTGTCGCTGACCGCCTCGACCGGTCTGGACCGCGATGCGGGGCTGAACGACGGCGACGATGCCGACAGCCGGCTGGCGCAGCTCGACGCCTATCTGTGCGAGTTGAAGGAGAGCCAGATCCGCGACGGCCTGCACGTCTTCGGCCAGTCGCCGGCCGGACGGCTGCAGACCGACCTGATCGCCGCACTCGCACGCCTGCCGCGCGGCCGTGGCCCGTCGGGTGGCGGACGTGGCGGCGGCAGCGCGGCCGACCCGGCCGACGCCTCGCTGATCAGGGCGTTGGCGGCCGATCTGGCGCTGGGACGTGACTTCGATCCCCTGGACTGCCCGATGGCCGAGCACTGGAGCGGGCCACGGCCGGGAGCGCTGGCGCGAGCCGACACCATGCCGTGGCGCACCATGGGCGATACGGTCGAGCGGCTCGAGGCGCTGGCCGTCGAGCTGATCGAAGGCCGCACGATGCCACCGGGGCCGGCCAGCACGGTGGTGATGGCCACGGTCGAGGGTCGGCTGCGCCCGGCGCTGCAGGCCTGCGGGCCGGCCGAGATGGCGGCGCTGATCGCAGGGCTCGACGGGCGCTTCGTGGCGCCGGGACCGTCCGGCGCGCCGACCCGGGGGCGGCCGGACGTCTTGCCGACGGGGCGCAACTTCTATTCGGTCGACAGTCGGGCGGTGCCAACGCCCGCGGCCTATGCGCTCGGCTGGCAATCGGCCGAGCAGTTGATCCAGCGCCATCTGCAGGATCAGGGCGAGTGGCTGCAGGCCGTCGCGCTCACCGCCTGGGGCACCGCGAACATGCGCACCGGCGGCGACGACATCGCGCAGGCGCTGGCGTTGATGGGCGTCCGGCCCACCTGGGACAACGCCTCGCGCCGGGTGACGGGCTTCGAGATCCTGCCGCTGGATCACCTGGCGCGCCCGCGCGTCGACGTCACGCTGCGCGTCTCGGGCTTTTTCCGCGACGCCTTCCCCGCACAGATGGATCTGGTCGACAGCGCCGCGCGCGCGGTCATGGCGTTGGACGAGCCGGCCGAGCAGAACCCCGCGGCCGCCCGCTTCCGCGCCGAACGGATACGCCTGGCCGCTAGTGCGGCCGCCGATCCGGAGCGCGAGGCCGGCTATCGCGTGTTTGGCGCCCGTCCGGGCGCCTATGGCGCGGGTCTGCAGGCCATGATCGACGAACGGCTGTGGGAGCGGCGCGGTGACCTGGCCGAGGCGTTCCTGGACTGGGGCGGTTACGCCTATGGCGGCGCCGCGCATGGCAGCCCCGCCCGCGCCCGCCTCGCCGACCGCCTGTCGCTGGTCGACGCCGTCGTGCAGAACCAGGACAATCGCGAGCACGACCTGCTGGACAGTGACGATTACTATCAGTTCGAGGGCGGCATGGCCGCGACCGTGGAGGCGCTGACCGGGCGGATGCCGTCGAGCTATCACAACGACCACTCCCGCCCGGAACGCCCGGTCATCCGCACGCTGATCGAGGAGATGGGCCGCGTCGTGCGCGCGCGGGTCGTCAACCCGAAATGGATCGCCGGATGCAAGCGCCACGGCTATAAGGGGGCATTCGAGATGGCGGCGACGGTCGACTATCTGTTCGCCTTTGCCGCCACGACGAACGCCGTTGCAGACCACCATTTCGACCTGGTTCACGCCGCCTATCTGGAGGACGAGGAGACGCGCGAGTTCCTCGCAGAGGCCAATCCCGCCGCGTTGTCCGAGATCGCCTCGCGCTTGTCGGAGGCGCTGGATCGTGGCCTATGGACCCCACGCTCGAACAGTGTCCATGCGCGCCTGGAGGCGCTTGCCTGTTGACCCAGACGCCCCTCGGCCCGCCGGTCCAGATGGTCGAGCCGTTCGATGCCCGGGCGGTGCACGCGCTGGTGCAGCGGTGCTTCGAACCGCTGAGGGGTCGGATCGATCCGCCGTCATCGGCCGAACGGCTGGACGAGATGACGATCCGCGCGCATGCCGCCGCGGGCGAACTGTGGGCGATGCTCGACACCGGGCGGCCTGTCGGCTGCATCTTCCTCAGTCGCATGCCGGACAGCCTCTACATCGCCAAGCTCGCCGTCGACGGCGCCTTCCGTGGGCGCGGCCTGGCCCGGATGCTGATCGACCGCGCCGTCGACCGCGCCGAGATGCTGGGCCTGCCGCGCCTGATCGCGCAGAGCCGGGTCGAGTTGACCGAGGTCCATGCGATGTTCGAGGCGCTCGGCTTCCGGCGGATCGGCACCACCTCGCATCCCGGCTATGAGAGGCCGACCAGCATCACCTTCGCCCGCGAGTTGGCCAGTCGTCGCGCGCCGCGCCCTCTCGACGGGCCCGGTGCCGTGTCCAAGGGACCGTCGAAGGGAGCCCCGAAAGGTGTCCCGAGGGGCGCCGGATGAAGACCATCGGGCTGATCGGCGGCATGTCCGCGGCATCCACCGCGCTCTATTACGACCGGCTGAACGCGGGCGTGCGCCAGCGTCTCGGCGGGCTGCACTCGGCCGAGATCATCATGCGCTCGCTGGATTTCGCCCCCATTGCCGAGATGCAGGCAGCCGGCGACTGGGCGGGCGCCGGCGCGCTGCTCAATCGCGAGGCCTTGCGGCTGCAGCATGCGGGTGCCGCGATGCTGCTGCTCGCGACCAACACCATGCACAAGGTCGTCGACCGGATGATGGCCGGCGTCGCCGTGCCGCTGATCCATATCGCCCATGCCACCGCGAGCGCTCTGATCGCGGCAGGCCATCGACGGCCGGCGCTGATGGCGACGGCCTATACGATGGAGCAGGATTTCTACCTGGACGGGCTGCGCCATCACGGCCTTTCGCCCCTGGTGCCCGACGGGCCCGACCGGGCGGAGACCCATCGCATCATCTATGATGAGCTTTGCCAGGGCACCATCACCGCCGAGAGCCGCAAGGCCTATGAGGGCATCGCCGAGCGGCTGGCCGTGGCCGGCGCCGACAGCCTGATCCTGGGCTGTACCGAGGTCGGCCTGCTGCTGTCGGCCGAGAACGCTGCCCTGCCGGTGTTCGACACGACCGCGATCCATTGCGATGCCGCGCTGGATCTCGCGCTCAAAGGCATCGCATGACGCGGATCCTGTTCCTCTGCGCAGACGGCCGGGCGCGCGGCCCGACCGCCGCTCAGATCTTCGCCGAGCGCCCGGGCATCGCCACCGATTTCGCCGCCGTCGAGAGCGGAGCGGCCGATGCCGTCAGTGCCGAGCAGCTGGACTGGGCCGATGTCATCATGGTGATGGAGCTTCGCCACAAGACCCGCCTGGCCGAGCGTTTCGGCGCTAAGCTGCGCGGCCGGCCCGTGATCAATCTCAACATTCCCGACCGCTTCACCTTCATGGACGACCGGCTCGTCGTCCTGATGCGCGACATGGCGGACGAACACCTGAAAGGACGGCAATGACCGATAAGATCGCCTCGCTCTCGCCCGATGACGACGCCGCCCGCCATTCCGAGAAGATGGCGAAGAAGGCCGCCGCGCGCGAGAAGATCATGGCGACCAAGACCGGCGAGAAGGGCCTGATCATCGTCAACACCGGCAAGGGCAAGGGCAAGTCCACCGCCGCCTTCGGCATGATCTTCCGCTGCATCGCGCATGGCCTGAAATCGGCCGTGGTGCAGTTCATCAAGGGCGGCATGGATACCGGCGAGCGCGAGCTGATCATCGCGCGCTTCGGCGATCTCTGCACGTTTCACACCATGGGCGAGGGCTTCACCTGGGTGACGCAGGACAAGACCCGCGACATGGAGATGGCCGCCGCCGGATGGGAGACCGCGAAGGCGCTGATCACCGATCCCGCGCACCACATGGTGCTGCTGGACGAGATCAACATCGCGATGCGCTACGGCTACCTCGACGCGGCCGAGGTGGTGGCCTTCCTGAAGGCCGAGAAGCCCCCGATGACCCATGTGGTGCTGACCGGCCGCAACGCGCCCGAGGCGCTGATCGAGGCCGCCGACCTCGTGACCGAGATGTCGCTGATGAAGCATCCCTTCCGCGAACAGGGCATCAAGGCCCAGATCGGCGTCGAATTCTAAGCCGCCTTGCCGCCGGTGGCGTCTGTGCAGGCGTGGCAGTGCGAGGGTCGGGACGCTTGAGCGCGGGTGGGGTCGATAGCGGCGGCCTGGGTGCCGGTCACGGCTTCGGTGTCGCCGGGCGGGCGCCGAACGCGCGCCGCTATACTCCGCAGCCGGCTGGCTGGAGCGGGGGCAGGTTGCGGATCGCGGCGCTCTCCGACCTGCATGCCGCACGACCCTGGATGACGGTCGAGCGGGTGGCGGGCATCGTCGCGGCGGCCAATGCCCTGGAACCCGATCTGATCGTCCTGCTCGGCGACTACCTGGCGACGCAGCGCCTGCAGGGCAGGCTCTACGCGATGCAGGACATCGCCCCGACCCTATCCGGCCTTCGCGCGCCGATGGGCGCCTGGGCAGTGCTCGGCAACCATGACTGGCGCTTCACCGAGCGCGAACGCAAGGCCGGCCGCGGCGCGGAGGCCATCGCCCGCGCCTTGCGGGACGCCGGGATCACGGTGCTCGAAAACGAGGCGAGGCGTCTGGTCACCGCGACGGGTGCGCGGGTCTGGCTGGCGGGGCTCGGCTGCCAGCTCGCCCACACCCCGGACCGTGGCAAGCGCCGCGACTGGCGGGGCGTCGACGACCTGCCCGCGACGCTCGCCCAGGTGGACGATGACGCGCCGGTAATCCTGCTGGCGCACGAGCCGGACATCTTCGCGACCGCGCCGCCGCGGGTCACGCTGACGCTGTCGGGCCATACCCATGGCGGGCAGGTGCGCCTGTTCGGTCGTGCCTGGGTCGTACCGTCGCGCCACGGCCGGCGCTATGCCTGGGGTCATATCGTCGAGGACGGGCGCCACCTCGTCGTCTCGGGCGGGCTCGGCTGCTCCGGCATTCCCTTGCGCCTCGGCGTGCCGCCGGAGATCACGGTGATCGACCTTGTCGACCCGGCGCGTACCGCCGCCGATCCTGGCGGCCGTCCAGACGCGGCGCGCGGCAGCCAAATCGCCTGAGGGCATGCGGGAGTGAGGGATGTTCAGACCCCATCTGTTCGCGGCAACGCCCGCCCATGAACGCCTCTACGGGATCTACGAGAGGATCTATACCTGCATCGACGTCACCGCCGCCTGGTGCTTCGTCATCGGCAGCGTGATGTTCTTCTCGGAAGACTGGCTGACGCCCGGCACCTGGCTGTTCCTGGTCGGCTCGCTCTGCTTCGCCGCCAAGCCGACGGTGCGTTTCCTGCGCGAATACCATCTCGCCAGCCTGCCGCTGCCCGAAGACGAGGCGCCGTCCACATCCCGCGACGCGGGCACGGCGGACGCGGGCAAAGCCGATGCGGGCAAAGCCGATGCGGGCAACCTGGGCGCGGACGGCGCCGTCCCGCGATGATCGACCACCCTGCCGTCCCGCCCCGGACCGTGGGCTGCGGCCTCGGGGCGGCGACCCGCGGCCGCCATGCCAGCATGACCGAGCATGCCTTGCGCCTGGCGATGACGCTCTGGCCCCTGGCGCCACGCTCGGGCTCTCTGCAGCGCGGGCTCGGCCAAGGGCTCGGGCTCGCCGCCCGCGCCAAGGTCAGTGACCACGCGCCAGACGACCAGCGCGCCCATAGGCCCGAGGTCGTTTCCGCCATGCCCGGCCCCGTCGCGCGGACGCTTTCGGGGCATACCCATGGCGGCCACGTCAGACCGTCTGGCTCGGCGGCGGCCATGAACCAGAGCGCCGAAAACCGCGACACCCGCGGCTATGGGGCGGCACAAGCTCCCCGCCTCGTCGTCTCCGGCGGTCACGGCCGCTCGATCCTGCCGCTCCGCCGCGGCATGCCGCCCGAAGTCGCGCTGACCAGGCTCGCGAGCGCCAAGGCGGCATGACCCACGCGATCATGATCCAGGGCGCCGGCACCAATGTCGGCAAGTCGATGCTGGTGGCGGGCCTCTGCCGGGTCGCGCGCCGGCGCGGGCTTTCCGTGGCGCCGTTCAAGCCTCAGAACATGTCGAACAACGCCGCCGTGACCGAGGAGGGCGACGGCACCACGGGCGAGATAGGCCGCGCCCAGGCGCTGCAGGCGCTGGCCTGCGGCTTGCCGCCGAGCGTGCATATGAACCCGGTGCTGTTGAAACCCGAGACCGAGATCGGCTCTCAGGTCGTCGTGCACGGCCGCCGGCTGACCACCGTGAGGGCCGGCGAATATGGGCGTCTGAAGCCGACACTCATGCCCGCGGTGCTCGAGAGCTTCGGACGTCTGAAAGCGGACGCCGACCTTGTGATCGTGGAGGGCGCAGGCTCGCCCGCCGAGGTCAACCTGCGCGCAGGCGACATCGCGAATATGGGCTTCGCCCGCGCTGCCGGTGTGCCCGTGGTGCTGGCTGGCGATATCGACCGCGGCGGGGTCATCGCGCAGCTCGTCGGCACCAAGGCCGTGATCGATCCCGAGGACGCGGCGATGATCCGCGCTTTCCTGGTCAACAAGTTCCGCGGCGATGTCCGGTTGTTCGACGGCGGCGTCGCGGCGATCGAGCAGGCGACCGGCTGGCCGAGCCTCGGCACGGTGCCCTGGTTCGCGGACGCGCATCGACTGCCGGCCGAGGATGCGATGGACCTGGCGTCGGACCCAAGGGCTTTGGGCCATACCGGCGTCAGGATCGCCGTGCCCGTGCTGTCGCGCATCGCCAATTTCGACGACCTCGATCCGCTGAAGCAGACCCCGGGCGTCGCGCTCGACATGGTCGGGCCGGGCCGGGCGCTGCCGGGCGACGCCGATCTCGTCATTTTGCCGGGCACCAAGTCGACGCGCGGCGATCTCGCCTTCCTGCGCGCCCAGGGCTGGGACATCGACCTCCTCGCCCATCACCGGCGCGGCGGCCGGATCCTCGGCCTCTGCGGCGGCTACCAGATGCTGGGGCACACGGTCGCCGATCCGGATGGGATCGAGGGCCCGGCCGGCACGGACCATGGCCTTGGCCTACTGGATGTCGACACGGTGATGGCCCCGCAGAAGCGCCTGGCACGCGCCGCCGGGCGGCATCCTGCCAGCGGCACGGCCGTCGAGGGCTACGAGATCCATATCGGCCGGACCGAGGGGCCCGCCTGTGCCCGCCCCCTGTTCGAGATCGACGAGGCAACCGGCGCAAGGGCTGAGGGCGCCATAGCGCCAGACGGCCGCGTCGCGGGCGCCTATCTGCACGGCGTGTTCAGCGCCGACGCCTTCCGCACCGCCTATCTGGCGACGCTCGGCGTCCCGCCGTCCGCGCAGTCGCACACCGAGTTGGTCGAGCAGACGCTCGACGCTTTGGCCGATCATCTCGAGGCCGCGCTCGACATCGACGTCTTCCTCGCCCTAGCCCGCTGACACCCATACCGCAGGCAGGGGGCGGGCCGGGTCAAGGGGCGCGCCAGCGACGGGCGGAGCCCGCTTGCCCTTGATGCGGACCGCGCCTTGGCAAACGCTCGAACAGAAGCCCCCGCGGGGCTTCTCCCCAGCCCAAACGACACCGAGGCCGCCACCGAAGCCTGATCGGCAAAGACCCCGGAAGACTCATCGCGGCGACCAGCCGCGATACCGGCGCACTTGTCCGCCGGCCCCGCCAGCGCCGGGACGATGCGTCACCGCAGCGGCGCTCAGCGGTCTTTCCTGTCGCCCCCAGCCGGCACATCGGCTGCGGTCTCCGCCGGCAGGGGCGGCACACGTGCCAGGAAATGGCCCTTAACCCCGTCCGGCCAGCTCCGGTAACTGACCACGCCGTCGATGCTGTCGGCGTAGAGCGCAGCGTAGTCGACGATAGCGCTCGCAGCGGCGGCGCCCGGCTCGAACCGGCCGAGGACATAGGTCATCTTTGCCGGGGCCGAGATCGCGACGGCGCAATGGGACTTGCAGCCCATCAGGCAGGCATGGCGACGCACGGCCAGCGCGTCCTGCGCCCGGGCGGCATCCTCGACAAAGCCGGCCAGCGTCTCGCCGCCGGTCAGGCCGTCCCGCAGCTTTTCGTCCGGCCCGAAACTGCAGGTCGTGCAGACCGTGATCGTCGTCCTGGCCACCATCCTACCCTCTCCGAACGCCGCTCCCCTGGCGCCGATCTCGCTAGCAGCGCCGCGGTCACGCGGCAATTCGCGGCCGACGGCTTTTCAGCCGCACCTGATCGGCATAGGTGAAGAGAGCCGTGGGGTGCCCGATCGATGCCGGCCAAAACCGACCATCGGATGGGCTGAGAGGCCGCGACCGGGCATGGCGCATCGTGACCGGGGTCAACCCATCGAACCTGATCCGGGGCAACCGGCGGAGGGACGGCGTCTTCAGACACCGTGCCCCGCGGGCCCGAACGAGGAGAGGCCATGATGGCCGAGGCGACCATCGTCGGCGCAGGCGTCGCGGGACTGGCCCTGGCGAGCGAACTGGCGAGCCGGGGCATCGACGTGCGTCTGATCGACCGCGCCGGCCCGCCCGGACCGCATGGCTGCAGCTGGTGGGCCGGTGGCATGCTCGCGCCCCATTGCGAGCGGGAGAGCGCCGAGGAGGCGGTCGTCCGGCTCGGCACCGAGGCGGCCGCCTGGTGGGACGCCCATGCCGGCGGCGTGACGCGCGCGGGCTCTCTGGTCATCGCGCCCAGCCGCGACCGGCGCGAGATCGACCGCTTCGCCCGGCGTACCGACAGCTACAAGCTGATCGGCCCGGCCGAGATCGAGGCACTGGAGCCCGACCTCGCCGGCCGCTTTCAGCGCGCGCTCTACTTCGCGGGCGAGGCGCATCTCGACCCGCGCGCAGTGCTCGCCGCCCTGACCGACCGGCTGGCCCAGCGCGGGATCGAGATCGAGCCGGCCGATGCATCGCCCGAAAGCCTCGCCGCCCCCGGCACGGGTCCGGTGTTCGACTGCCGCGGCCTTGCGGCGCGCGCGGCACTGCCCGAACTGCGCGGCGTCAAGGGCGAGATGCTGGTGCTGCACTCGACCGAGGTGAGGCTGAGCCGCCCGGTGCGCCTGATCCATCCGCGGCTGCCGCTCTACATCGTGCCGCGCGGCGACGGGCGCTTCATGCTCGGCGCCACGGCGATCGAGACGACCGAGCGTGGGCGCATCACCGCCCGCTCGATGTTGGAGCTGCTGTCGGCCGCCTATGCGCTGCATCCCGCGTTCGGCGAGGCGGAGGTGGTGGAGATCGGCGTCGATGCCCGGCCGGCCTTCCCCGACAACCTGCCCCGCATCACGCAGGACGGCGGCGTGATCCGGCTGAACGGTCTCTATCGCCACGGCTACCTGCTGGCGCCGGCGCTGGCCCGGCAGGCGGCCGACCTGGCCTATGACGGGGCCACGCCCGAACTGCTGCACGGAGCGGCCGCATGACCATCATCCTGAACGGCGAGCCGACCGAGGTCGACGCCACCACGATCGAGGCGGTGCTCGTAGAGCTTGGTTATGGCGACGCCCCGATCGCGACTGCGCTGAACGAGACCTTCGTGCCGGTGGCCGCGCGCGCCGCGGCGGTCGTCGCGCCGGGCGACCGGCTGGAAGTGTTGTCGCCGCGACAGGGCGGCTGAGATGGTCGAGTTCTACGGCACCGAGATCGCCTCGCGTCTGATGCTGGGCACGGCGCAATATCCCTCGCCCAGTGTGCTGGCCGATGCGTTCCGACGCTCGGGCGCGGGCATCGCGACGGTCTCGTTAAGGCGCGAAGGTGCGGGTGGCGGGATGGGCGGCGGCTCAAGTGCGGGCGCGGGCGATGCGTTCTGGACGCTGATCCGCGAGCTGGGCGTCAGCGTGCTGCCCAACACGGCCGGCTGCTACAGTGTCAAGGAAGCCGTCACGACCGCCCAGATGGCGCGTGAGGTCTTCGCCACGCCCTGGATCAAGCTGGAGGTGATCGGCAACGCCGACAGCCTGCAGCCTGACCCCTTCGCCACCGTCGAGGCGGCGCGCATTCTCTGCGACGAGGGTTTCGAGGTCTTCCCCTACATGACTGACGATCTGGTGCTGGCCGAACGGCTGGTCGAGGCCGGCTGCCGCGTGCTGATGCCCTGGGGCGCGCCGATCGGCTCGGGCCTCGGGCTCACCAATATCTACGGCCTGCGTGCGCTCCGCGCCGCGTTTCCCGATGTCACCATGGTGATCGACGCCGGCATCGGCCTGCCGAGCCACGCCGTTCAGGCGATCGAGATGGGCTACGACGCGATCCTGTTGAACACCGCCGTCGCCAAGGCCGGCGATCCGGCGGCGATGGCCGAGGCGATGGCCCGCGCAGTGGAGGCCGGGCGGCTCGGCTACGAGGCCGATCCGATGGAACCGCGCGACATGGCGGTGCCCTCGACCCCGGTGCTGGGCAAGGCGTTTCTCGAATGACCGTGGCGCTGCCAGGCGGGCTCGATCCGTTCTATCCGATCTTCGACAACGCCGATTGGCTGGAGCGCATGCTGCCGCTCGGCGTCAGGCTGGTGCAGCTCCGCGTGAAGGACCGCAGCGACGCCGAGACCCGGGCCGAGATCCGTCGCGCCGAGGCGCTGGCCCGAGCCCATGGCGCGACGCTGGTCGTGAACGACTACTGGCAGATGGCGATCGAGGAAGGCTGCGCCTGGGTCCATCTGGGCCAGGAGGATCTGGAGACCGCCGACGTCCCGGCACTCCGCCGCGCGGGGCTGAAGCTGGGCCTGTCGACCCATGACGACGGCGAACTGGCCCGTGCGCTGGCGGTCGAGCCGGACTACGTGGCGCTCGGCCCGGTCTACCCGACCATCCTGAAGGCGATGCGTTTCGCGCCGCAGGGTCTCGACCGGGTCGGCGACTGGAAGCGCCGCGTCGGCACGATGCCGCTGGTCGGCATCGGCGGCGTGTCGCTGGAACGCGCGCCCGGCGTGCTGGCCGCCGGTGCGGATATCGTCGCGGCGGTCACCGACATCACGCTGAGCGACGATCCCGAGGGGCGCGTCAGGGCCTGGCTTGCCGCCACCCGCCCGGCCGCCCCGCCCGAGGCAAGCATCGGGGCCACCCCGTGAAGGACCGCTACATCCGCCAGGCGATCCTGCCCGAGATCGGTGCGATGGGTCAGGCCCGGCTGGCCGAGGCACATGTGCTGGTGATCGGGGTGGGCGGGCTCGCGGCGCCCGTGATCCCGTATCTGGCCGGGGCTGGCGTCGGCCGGCTGACGATTATCGACCATGACACCGTGGCGCTCAGCAACCTCCACCGCCAGACGCTGTTCGCCGAGGCGGATGTCGGCCGCGAGAAAGCCCGCCTCGCCGCCGAGCGTGCCCATGCGCTCAACCGCGAGGTCGCGGCCGCGCCCATCGTCGCGCGTTTCGACCCGTCCAACGCCGAGACGCTGATAGAGGCGGCCGATCTGGTGATCGACTGCGCCGACAGTTTTGCCGCGGCCTATACGGCCTCCGACACGTGCCTGGCGCTCGGCAAGCCGCTGATCGCGGCCTCGGTCCTGGGTTTCGGGGGCTATGCCGGCGGTTTCTGCGGACCGGGAGAGGGCGGCGCACCCAGCCTGCGCGCGGTCTTTCCCGACCTGCCCGACCGCGCGGCGACCTGCGCCAGCGCGGGCGTGATGGGCCCGGTCGTCGGGATCGTCGGGGCGATCCAGGCGCAGATGGCGCTGGCGGCGCTGGCAGGGCTGGAACCCTCGCCACTCGGCCTGATGGTCACGGTCGAGGCCGCGACCATGCGCATGAGCCGCTTCCGCTTCGACGCAGCCTCCGAGCCGGGCGAGCGGGCGATGCGCTTCATCGCGGCGAACGCAGCCCGCGTCGGGGACTGGGTGGTGGAGCTGCGCGACACGGCCGAGGCGCCCGAGCCTGCCATCCCCGGCGCCCGCCGCCTGCCACCCGATGCCGTCGCGGACGCGGCCGCAGCGGCGCCACCACCGGCCGGCGCCCGGGCCGTGCTCTGCTGCCGGTCCGGTCTCCGCTCCTGGGCCGCGGGGCGGCGCCTTGCCGAGGTCTGGGACGGCGAGATCGTCCTCGTCGCCGACCCCTAGACGGCATGGCAGTGCTGCGCCTGATGACAGACCTGGGTGGCGCGGCGCCCTCTACAAACCGTCGCATCCCCGTCCTTCACGCGCGTCCTATTTCACCCCCATGACCGAGAGACGACGCCTGCTCGCCACGCTCTACGATTGGGCCTTTCCCGACGGACCGCCGCCGGTACGCCGCATGGCGCTGGCTGCGGCCTGGGGCGGGCTGTGCCATCTCGCCTTCGCCGCCGGTGTCGGCGCGATGATCGTCGCGATGTATTTCGGCATGAGCCGGACGTTGGGGAGCGTGCCCTGGCCCTGGGCGCTGCTGACCAATGGCCTGCTGATCCTGCAGTTCCCGTTTGCGCATTCGCTGCTGCTGACCCCGCGCGGCGGGCGGCTGCTGGCGCGCCTGGCGCCCGGCGGACACGGCAAGACGCTGGCGACCACGACCTACGCTACCATCGCGTCGCTGCAGCTGCTCGCGCTCTACACGCTGTGGACGCCGTCGGGCATCGTCTGGTGGCAGGCCGAGGGCGCCCTGTATTGGATCATGACGCTGCTTTATGCCGCGTCCTACCTGCTCCTGATGAAAGCGTCGTTCGACGCGGGCGCCGAGGTGCAGTCGGGCATGCTCGGCTGGACCTCGCTCGCCCGCGGCGTGAAGCCGATCTTCCCCGACATGCCCGAGACGGGTCTGTTCCGCGTCGTCCGCCAACCGATCTATGTGAGCTTCGCCATGACGCTCTGGACGGTGCCGGTCTGGACGCCGGATCAACTTGCCCTTGCGATCAGCTACACGGCCTATTGCCTGATCGCGCCGCTGCACAAGGAACGCCGCTTCACCCGCCTCTACGGCGCACGTTTCCAGGCGTACCGGGCGCGCGTGCCCTACTGGCTGCCTCTGCCGCGTCGGCGATCCAACGCCTCGACGCGCGAGGTCTGAGCGTAGCGGCGCGGCAGCGTGCCCGAGATTTCGAGCACCAGCTTACGGCGCACGGCGCGGGCGAAGCTGGCATCGCTGTCGGCGGTCACCACGAAGTGGCCTGGCCCACCGACGATCCGGTCGCGAAACGCGCTTTCCAAATCGTAATCGACCGGCCGACCCGTCGCACAGCCCCGGCAGAGCACGGCGAGGCCGTTGATCGTCGTCCCCTTCGCCAGCACCGCGTCGCGCGCGACGTGGATTGGCGGTCCGGAATAGCTGTTCGCGCTGTCGGCTGAGAAATCGATCACCCGGCGCGTGCCCTGCAGATCGTTGCCGTCGATCAGCGCCTGGCCGAACAACAGCGCCGCGCCGATGGCATTCGACGAGCGCACCCGCCGCGGCGGGGCCATCAAGGCGGCGGCGAAGGCTTCGGCGTCCTCCTCGTCCTCGACCACCGTCCAGGGCACGACGACGTCCTGGCTGTCGGCATCGCCCCATTCGACATAGGTCAGCGCGATGCGCCCGCGCCCGGTGAAGCGGATGGCATCCAGCACCTCCTTCGAGACGATGGCACGGGCATAGCCCTGGCGCTGGAAGCGTATCTCGGTGTCGTCGATCGAGCGCGAGGCATCGGCCATCAGCACGAGTTCCAGATCCACCGGCTCGGCCGTGGCCGGCATCGGCAGGGCGGCAAGCGCCATCGCCAGCGCCCAGGCGATGAGGGGCCGTCGGGGCGGTGCCTGGCTCTGCATCGGCCTCACCCGCCGCAGCCGTTCGACCAGCGGAGCCAGAATTCCAGCGTGTAGGTGGCCGCCAGCGTGAACCAAACATAGAGCACGATCTGCTTCCAAGGCGGCGGCGTGCGCGAGGACGGGGTGAGCAGCATCTCGCGCTGGCGCCTGACCTCCAGCCGCCAGCCGCCATAGACGGCGAGACAGACGAACAGCAGCGATGACAGGTCGTGGAAGCTGCATTCGGTCTGGGTCATCCGGGCCTCGATACGGCGTGCCGGCACCCCACCGGCCCCTCAAACAGATGACGGTTGCCCGCCAGGTCAAATCGCTAACAGCGGAAAGCTCACCGCGATCGACCACGCTAGTGCACCCGCGATGCCGGCCCCGGCGACGAAAGGATGACCGGTCCTTTGCATCGATACCTGACTAACCACACCGTATAGCAGAAAAAAGACGAGGATAACCGGCTCCACGATCAGAAGGAAGAACAGGCGGCCGGGATCCAGCGCGACCGCCAGCGCCAGCGAGGCAACGAAGATCACCTTCGTGAGAGCATAGGCCAGCGTCCGCGCACCGGAACCCCGCCCGTCGGGCCTGCGGCGGGTCAGCCATTCATCGGCCAGGAACCAGGGCAGCAGCGCCAACGCCATCACCGGGACGACGGTGACGCGGTCGGCGGTCGGCCAGAACGGAAACGCGTAGCGGTCGAGGCTGACATAGAAGATCGCCAGCACCCAAAGACCGAGCGCGAGCGCCGCGAGCCCGAGGCGCGGGGCGCCCGCCAGCAGATCGGCCCGGCGCGGCAGCGTCGCGAGACCCCGGCGCGCGGCGAGCCAGAGCGCCAGCCAGGTCAGCAGGCCCTGCACCAGGAAATGCTTGGACAGATAATCGCCCAGCACGATCGGCAGCATGCCCGAGGGGACCTGCACCACGATCACGGGCGCCAGGACCGCCGGTACGATCGCGACGACCAGCAGCGCAGGCCAGCGCAGACCGCCACCCAGCGTCGGATCGCCAAGGCGCGGCAACAGGCGCGACAGCGGCACGATCGCCAACGCCATGCCCGCGAACAGCAGACCGATCCAGGGCCCGCGGATATCGGGCTCGACCGGTGGAGAACTCCGCCCGAAGGCCCTGTCCAGCCAGTCGACCGCGGCCGCCTGTCCCTCAGGATCGAACAGCACGCCGATATGCTCGACCCCGTCGGCGAACACGATCCGGCGCGCCGTGCCGTCCGCGAAGTCGCCTACCGTGTCGCCCTCGGCCGCGATCAGGTCCAGGATCGGTGCGCCGTCGCCGAAACCCTGCGCGACGTCGCGGCGCGATTCCGAGGTACCGGGCGGCGGTTCCTTCAGCCGCGCATCGGCCGGGATCCCGGCGCTCGGCCGAGCCAGCGTGTTGGCGGTCAGGTTGACGACGCGAAACGCCTCGCCGGTCAGGCCCATCTCCCACCCGCCGGTGATCACCAGCATGTTCGGCGGCGAGAACGCGGTGACGTCGGGCGAGAACAACGACACCGCGACCGTCGCCCGCGGCGCCCCCAGCAACCCCTCGCCCGCCGCCTTGGCCATGAGGTCGGTCGCCATCGAGTGGCCGAGGACCGCGTGACCGCCTGCCACCATGGGCATGCTGCGGACATGCGCGACCACATCGCCGATCTGGCGGATCATCAAATCCGCGGCACCGCCGGGACCCTCGATCCGGCCGGGCAACGGATCGGGATGGGCGCCATGGGCCAGGAAGTCGACGCTGACGGTCACATAGCCGGCGCGTGCCAGCGTCACGGCGAAGGGTTCCATCAGCCGTCGGGCACCCGCGAAGCCGTGCGTGATGACGACGGCCGGCGCCGGCTCGGTCAGGTCGTCGCGGGCGATCACCCGGGCCGGGGTGCGCCCGATCGTGGTCTCGTCGAAGCTGAGGCCTGCCCGGCCGTGCTCCAACTGCCAGAGTGAGCCTGCAATCAAGACGGCCGCCACGATGCCCGCGAGCATGTCGATGACCGTTCCGCGCTTGATCCGCTGCACCATGCAGACCCCTCTACCCCTCGCCGGACGCGAGTTAACCCATGGTCGGGATCGCGCCAACGCGGCCAGATGGTGCAGGGCGGCTTCCGACAGGCGGCATTCGGGACACTTGCGCCCAGAAGAAGGTTGAATTGCGCATGAGTGTCAGTCGCCTGCGGGTTGAACGTGGTAGTGTCGGCGTTACTTGCTTTGCGGTCCCGGCTGGTACCACTTTCCGGAGTCTGCGATGATGCCTAGCACGCTCGATCTGTCGATCCGCCGACTGGCGGCCCTTGTTGCCGTCAGCGCCGCGCTGTCGGCGACCGTGCCCGAGGCTGCGGCACAGGACGGTCCGACGCGCGTCATCGTCAGCCCCGTGATCCAGCAGCAGATCGCCGATACGACCCCTGTCATCGCGCGGCTGGTCGGGACGCGGCAGGCCGAGGTCGCGACGCGCGCTGCCGGGATCGTCGAGAGCGTCGAATTCGAGACGGGTGACGCGCTGGTCGCTGGGCAGCCGATGGTCCGGATGGACCGGACCCTGACGCAGATCGCCGAGACCAATGCGGTGGCGGCGCTGGAGGCGGCATTGGCTGCTGTCGATGTTGCCGAGGCCCGCGCCCGACAAAGCCAGCAGGCGCTGGAACGCGCGGGCGGCCTGCAGGGCTCGACCGCGTTTTCGCGCGGCACCTTCGAGGACCTGCAGCAATCGGCCGCCGAGGCGCGCGCAAGCGTGACGCGGGCCGAGGCCGAGGTGGGCATCGCCCGCGCCGCCCTCGCCCGGGTTCGCTATGACCTGGAACACATGGTGCTGCAGGCGCCGTTCGACGGCGTGGTCATCGATCGGATGGCTCAGCCCGGCCAGTATATCGATCTCGGCGAGGCTGCGGCACGGCTGCTCGATGTCGCCTCGCTGGAGATCGAGGCCGACATGCCCGTCGATCTCATGGCCGGCATCCGGTCCGGCGTCGTGTTGGACGCCGTGTTCGATGGTGGGCACCAGACCACGGCGACCATCCGGAGCCTGCTGCCGGTCGAGACGACCGCCACGCGGACGCGGATCGTGCGGCTCAGCGTCGACAGCGCTGCCCTGCCGCTGGAGGTCGCGGCGACCGGTCGGACGGTGACGCTGCGCGTGCCGATAAGCGCGCCGCGCGACGCCCCGGTGATCCCCAAGGACGCCCTTGTCCAGGGGCGCGGCGGCTGGTCCGTCTATGTCGCCGACAGCGGCGCGGCCGAGCCGCGCGGCGTCCGCCTCGGCCAGTCTGCGGGGCCGAATATCGAGATCCTCTCGGGCCTGCAGGTCGGCGAGCATGTGGTGGTCAGGGGCAATGAGCGCCTGCGCCCAGGCCAGCCCGTGGCGCCGGTGCTGCAGGACGGCACGCAGATCCCCACGGGCGCGACCGCACCCGAGCAGGGCGGCGAGGCGACGTCGCAGGTCGGAAAGCAAAGCGAACGCGCCGATAGCGACCCGACGCCGAGCACCTTGCCGGTCGTGCCGGCCGGCAGCGCCGCGGCGGCGACGCGGCCCGACCCGGCGACATCGGGCGCCGCGGCGACCGCCGACTGAGGGGCGCATCATGGATCCGATCCGCATCGCCATCGAGCGCCCGATCGCGGTGATCGCCGCCGTCCTGATGGCGGTGATGTTCGGCGTGCTGGCCCTGACGCAGATCCCGATCCAGCTGACGCCCGATGTCCGCAAGCCCGTCATCGAGATCGAGACCGAGTGGGGCAGCGCCGCGCCGGCCGAGATCGAGCGCGAGATCGTCAATCCCCAGGAGGACGAGCTGCGCGGCCTCGAAGGGCTCGAGAACATGGTCTCGCGCTCGCAGACCGGCCGGGCACGGATCAACCTGGAATTCGCCATCGGCACCGATATGGACCGGGCGCTGCTGCTGGTCGCGAACCGGCTGGACCGCGTCTCGTCCTATCCGCCCGAGGCCGATGAGCCGACAATCGATACCAGCGGCTCGGACGACAACCCGATCGCCTGGATGATCCTGCAGCGCATGCCGGGCAACGACCGGGAGATGCAGGAGTTCGGCGACT
>JBCCSW010000008.1:0-26526 GCA_039199465.1 Pseudomonadota bacterium | reverse complement strand
GGGTCGTCCATCGAAGGCGCCATCGGTTCGAGCCCGATGGACGACGACCTGACCTTCGTGCCGACCTGGGCGGGCTTTCTCTTACCTGGCGGTCGTTCTCGACGCCTTCTCCAGAAGGGTCGTCGGCTGGGCCATGGGGACGACCCAGAGAACTCAGCTCGTCCTGGATGCGCTCAACATGGCGCTCGGTCAGCGCCGCCCGACCAGCGTCATTCATCACTCCGACCAGGGTTCGCAATATACCTCCGTGGCCTTTCGCCTCGGGTGCAAGGAAGCCGGCGTCAGGCCGTCGATGGGCTCGGTCGGCGACGCCTACGACACTGCGATGTGCGAGAGCTTCTTCGCCACGCTCGAATGCGATCTCCTGGCTCGGCGGAAATTCGCTACCAAGCCGGAGGCGCGCATGGCCGTCTTCGAGTTTATTGAAGGCTGGTACAACTCCGGCCGGCGCCACTCCACGCTCGGCTATCTCTCGCCCATCGACTACGAAAGGAACACCCTCGCCTGGCTAGAAAACTCTAGCCCAGGACCGTCCACGAAACCGGGGGAACTCCAACTCCACTTCGCGGACAAGCACCTTGCCGTGGTCAGGCGCTAGAGCGGCTACCGGCTGGTAGCTGGCGGCGGCGACGTGGTTATCGCCTGCGTGTGGGTCGTATCTCTCGATGGCCTCGGCGACAGCATACCATGGCAGATCCCGGCTGTGGGCGGCCGCCTTTCGCAACGGTGCCTGGAGCTTGGCAACGGCGTTTTCGACGGGTTGGCACCGCGAAGCAAACGGTCCAGTTGCCCGATTGTTGTGACGCGAGACTCTGGTCTGTAGGGCGGTAGGAAACGGATCGTGGCGCCTGCCGCCTCTCTCGCGGCGTACATGCTTGCGCCCATCTCGCTGCCCGGGTTGTCGATGATCACCACCTCGCCCGGGCGGAGCGTAAGCACGAGCACGCGGTCGGCATAGGCGTAGAAGATCTCGCCGTTGATAGGCGCGTCGACATCGCTGAGACGCATTCCGGCGACGATGGTTGTGGTCCGGCAGGGCCCATGGGGCACGCTGAAGTGCAACCGCTCGCCCCGGAGCGCGCGTCGCCTGGGCCGCGTCATTTTGGTGTTCAGACCGCTCATTGGGGAAACGGTCTCCTGGACCGTTTCGCGATCCTCCTCACCATCGATGGAGATCAGCCGACCAAGATCGAGATCGGCCTGTGCCTCGAACCAGGCCTGCCGGGCGGCTGCCACGTCCGGACGACCCTGCTCGTCGGCATGCCAAGGCTCTGTCTTTACCGTCCAGCCGTGCGGAGCGAAGAAGCGCCAGATGGTGCTGCACACGACCGAGACGCCCCTGTCGCCGCCCAGCCGCGCGCGCATCTCATCGAGCGTGATTTCCGGCGTCGCCTCGACCAGAGCGCAAAGAAACGCCTCGTCGGTATCGGCGGCGAGCGCGTCGGGTGGCCTTGCCGGTAGGCGCCCCGCTGGCCTGTCTCGCGCCAGCGCCGAACCCAGCGGACGATCGTCGAGAGCCCGATCCTGAACCGCGCTGCGCCCGTACGGGCCAAGCTGCCCTTCCAGACTGCGACCGGCACCCGCTCTCGAAGGTCCGCGGAATACGCCGGCAACATGTGCCGCATCCACATCTTGTGCGGAGGCAGACACCCCCTTCAATTCGTGCTCGTGAAGCCTTGCGATGACCCAGGAAGCCTCGGAGAAAATCTCCTAACGCCCTCCTCGGACTTGTCGGATCAGGCCACTCAACGTGATGGCTCGGCTGGGTCTCCCGTTTTCGTTTTCCTTGGACGGTGGGCCAACGGGACAAGTGTTAGCACGCCCCACGACGGTGATCGCCACCCACGGCCGCGTCTATGGCGGCGACAGCCTGCTGGCGGCGATGGATCATCAGGTGGCCTGGCTGAAGATGATGCTGCGCTTCATGGGGATCGGGGACATCTCCAAGGTGATGATCTGAGCGACCATCGGTGCGCCCGAAGACGTCACGACCGCCCGCGCGACGGCCATGGCCGAGGCCCAGCCGGGGTCCTGACGCTCGGGACGGATCTGATCTGACTGCGAGATTTCGAGTATGATCCTGAGAAGGAGGAGGGCCGAAGATGCCGAAGAAACGGTTCACCGACGAGCAGGATTGCCGTCGCCCTGGGTTGGGCGGGCGGTACAACGCCGGTGCGTCAGAAAGGCCGAAAGTCTGTCGTGTCGGACGCCCCGTCCTCTCCCTGGAAGAAGGTCTATTCCGGGATGGGGGTGGCTGAGATCCGGCGGCTCAAGCACTCCCATGAAGAGGATGGCAAGCTCAAGCGCTTGGTCGCCGATTTCAGCCTGGACAAGGCAAAGCTGCAGCATGAGCGCTGGCGCGCTATCGGTTTGGGCGCCGCGGCGGCCGGGCTGGACGGTGTTGTTGTCAAAGCCGACGAACCAAGCCGCAGTCCCGTAGTCGATGGAAGATCTCGCTAGATCAACGTCTTGATCGGCCCCAGAAAGCGCGGATCAGCCTTCGGCACAGCCCTGGCCGGCTTGTCGGAGACGGTGCACCGGGTCACGCCGGTACCTGGGCGCATAGCTGGGTCAGGGGCGCGGAGATGCCGTCGGCAAGAAGGCCCTCGTGGAGCGTTCGGATCACGAGTCTTTCGCCATAGTGGTCGAACCCATGGCGCATATGGCTCAGTCCCGCTCCACGAGGGCCTGCCATCGTCTGCCCGCAAGCAGCTGCGGCATGGCTTCTCGATCGGCCTCCTGGAGCTCAGGGAGCGGTGCCTCGTCCTGCAAGCTGAGATCCAGGGGGGTTTGGCCAAAGCGCGTCTCGGCTGATCCCAGCATCATGTCGCGAGCGTCCGAGCCGCCGGCCCGGCCGCCGCCGACTGCCCACCAGGCGACGATCTCGCGGTGGGGTGGGCGGCGACACCGAAGGCACCGCCTACGATCCTGCCTTTCCGGTAGGTGAAGCGACGCCGTCGGCATGACGTCGGTGGGTCGAGCGCATGGCCACGACCGTGCCGACCTGGGGTCGGTCAGGGACGTCGACGGCGTGCCGTTCGAGCGGCAGGCCCCGGATCCTCTATAGGTCGATCGACCGGCTGGTTGTTTGCATGAGGCTCGCCGGCTGCCGTCAGCTCACAGTTCAGCACCATCGCGATGCGGCGATCCCTTCAGGTCGGATGGGGACCGACTGGATGACGCACCCGCTCCTGCACCGATCTGTCATCCGCGTTGTAGTAGTGCCGCCGTGTCGAGGGCTGCGGCCCTGCGCCGTCCTTCACGCACTCGACCAAGCTGGACGGTATGACCCCGAGCGTATCCGCCGCGGTCGCCCTTGCTTACCGGACGTTAGTATCGACCGGGAAGGCGCGGTCAGTTCGTTGCCCGTGCCGTGCCGTGCCGTGCCGTGCCGTGCCGTGCCGTGCCGTGCCGTGCCGTGCCGTGCCGTGCCGTGCCGTGCCGTGCCGTGCCGTGCCGTGCCGTGCCGTGCCGTGCCGTGCCGTGCCGTGCCGTGCCGAGCGTCCCCGTCAAGGCTCTCGACGTCGATGGTCTGGCGCTGGCGCTGAAGCTCAAGCTCGCGCGGCCGATTGTTGAGACGGCGAAGCTCGGCCCTGCCGGTCACGCCATCGTCCGCCTGCACCGCCACTGGACGAAGCGACGTCGTCGGGCGGCACCGGCCGCCCGGAAAGCTAGGCGACACGCCATCTCGCCGCGCGGCCATCGCGACCCTCGCACCGGGGGCACCAATGTCGTCGATGCGCGGTTTCTGCTCAATCGGCCTCGGGCGGCCGCTGCGTTCCCCGCCCACCCTCTCGATGCGAGCTACGTTCCGCGGCAGAGGCCTGCGCTTGAAGCGATCCTCAAGCAGCCCTCCTTGAGCCCAAGGGTCCGCCGTCATGGCGGCACGGCAGGCGGTCTGGCACGCTGCTGGCCTCACAGAAGGCCGGTGGCCCGGAAGCTCGTGGCGCCGGCGCGGCCGATCACGACATGGTCGTGGAGCACGACGCCGACCGTGCGGAGCGCCGCCTCAACCTGGCCCGTCGTCTGGATGTCGGCGCGGCTCGGTTCCACGTCGCCCGAGGGGTGATTGTGCACGATAATCGCGGCCGAGGCATTCAGCGCCAGCGCGCGGCGCGCGATCTCGCGGGGGTAGACCGGGACGTGGTCGACCGTGCCCTCGCCCTGCGCCTCGTCGGCGATCAAGACGTTCTTGCGGTCAAGGAAAAGCACGCGGAACTGCTCGGTCTCGCGATGCGCCATGGCGGTCGTGCAATAGTCGATCAGCGCCTCCCAGCCGCCGAGCGCCGTGCGGCCCAGCACGCGGCTTTGCGCGAGGCGCTGGGCGGATGCCTCGACGATCTTGAGCTCCGCGATGACGGTGTCGCCGACGCCCTGCACCTCGCTCAGGCGGCTCGGCGGCGCGGCGAACACGCCGGCCAGATCGCCGAAGGTCGCAATCAGGCGTTTGGCCAGAGGCTTCACGTCGCGGCGCGGGATCGCGCGGAAGAGCACGAGCTCCAGCATCTCGTAATCCGCGAGCGCGGTGGCGCCGGCGGTCATCAGGCGCTGGCGCAGCCTCTGGCGATGATCGGCATAGTGGGGGCGATCCACGACCGTCGAGGACGAGCCGTTGACGATCGGGTCGAGCACGGCCGCGCCCTGACTGGCCGTGAGAGGCGGGTCATCGATCGAACCGCTCTCCAACAAGCGGTCATCTGCCGCGAGGCGCACCACGACAGCCGCGGTGCCGGTCGAGAACAGATCGGCCGTCACCTCCCCCAGGCCAGTCGACGCATGGTCGTGTCGGGGGCCCCGTGCGCGCGGCTTCTGCCGTGTCATGCGAGGCCCCCGTTGGCCAGTTCCGCCTGCGCCCTGCCTAGCCAGCGATGGTTATGAAAGCGTTGCGATCGCGCCGACCATACTCCTTTGCTACCTCCCCGCCGGTTGCGCCGAGCGGCACCCTTCGCCAGTCTCGCCAGGTCGCGTGCGGGCGTGGCGAAACTGGTAGACGCAACGGACTTGAGGTGAGCCTTGAGTGCCCCCGGGGAAACGCGGGGTGCAGAACCGCTCAAATTCGGGGAAAGCGTAGCGCGTCGGCGGCCCCTCCGCCGCCTGAAGACCGCCGCCGATCCCGAGCCAAGCCCAGGGCGCATGCTCGGGGAAGGTGTAGAGACTAGACGGGCGGCGCCTACAGCCGGGGTACCGGCCAGGGCGAAGGGATAGTCCAGACCACGAACCCGGACGGTCGATCGGGCCGAGGGGGCGGCGAAAGCCGTGGTTGGTACGAAAATCCGTTTCCTTCGGGAGTGCGGGTTCGATCCCCGCCGTCCGCACGCGACCGATCGCCTACAGCGCCATGGCGGCGGTGCGCATCGCCTCGGGCGTGAAGGGCATCCGCTCGGGCACGAAGCCGACGGCTGCTCGGATGGCGCCGGCGATGGCGGCGGCGACGGGGCCGCAGGCGGCCTCACCCGCGCCGAGGGAGGGGGCCATGCCACGCTCCAGGATCACCGTCTCCAGCGCCGGCACGCGGTCGAAGCGGATGACCGGATAGCTGTCCCAATCGCGCGTGGTGATGCCGTCGCGGTCCCAGCCGACCGCCTCGATCAGCAGCCAGGATTGCGCCTGGATCGCGCCACCCTCAAGCTGGGCGCGCAGGCCGTCGGGATCGACGACGCGGCCGGCATCGGCGACCATGACGACCCGGTCGACGGTGACATCGCCATCGGCCGCGACGGCGACGTCGGCCACGGCGCCGACCCGGGCCGCGGCGTTCTTGTAGCGGGCATAGCCGAGCCCGCGCCCCCCCGCCGCGTCCGCTGCCACCGGAACCGGCGGGGCCTGCCAATGGGGCGTCAGCGCCTCGACCACGCGGCGGTGATCGTCGTCGTCCAAATGCGCGAGGCGGAAGTCCAAGGGGTCGGCGCCGGCTGCCTCGGCCAGCAGATCCATCGCCTGTTCGATCGCGACGACGTTCAGCGTGGCGCCCAGCGTCCGCAGGGCGGAGGTGCGAAGCGGCATGCCCGGCACCAGTTTCTTGACCAGCCGGCGCGGCCCGACGGCATAGGCGGGCTCCAGATTGCGGTGCATGCCGCCCTCGCGGTTCATGTTTGGCTCGCCGACATAGGGCGGCAGCGCCGTGGCGCGGAACCGACTGGCGAGCAGGCGTCGCGGGCCGGCTTGATCGGCGCCCGGCCGCGGTCGGCCGCGATGCGTGTCGCCCTTGACCTCGGCCGACCAGGCGGCGATGCGGCCCGCCTCGAGCCGCGCTGCGATCCGCACTGTCGAGGCCGGGTAGTAGGGTTCGAAGGCGTGCTCCTCCTCCCGAGTCCATTTTAGCAGGACGGGCCGACCCGGCAGCGCGAGCGCGATCAGCGCGGCGTCGAAGGCCGCATCGTCGGCGCCGTTATGACCATAGCACCCCGAGCCCGGCGCATGGGCGATGCGGATCGCGTCCTCGGCCATGTCCAGCGCTTCGGCCATGGTGCGGCGCAGCGGATAGATGCCCTGGCTGTGGCAGGTGATGTCGAGGCGCTCGCCGTCCCATTCAGCCAGCGCCGCCGAGGGGCCGAGGGCGCCATGCATCTGATAGGGGCGATGCAGCGTCACCTCAACATCCGGCGCCGCGATGGGCGGCGGCGGTGCGGCGTGATGCGGCCGGCCGTCGGTCACGCTCAGCGTGGTGGCGGGCTGTGTGTCCAGCAAGGCGGCGCTGTCGCCCTCAGCCAGCCCGTCGCCGGTGTCCCAATCGGCCGATGCGGCAAGGCGACGGGCGGCGCGGATCACCGGCCATTCCGACGGCCCGGCGACCGCGACGAAGCTGCCGTCGCGGACCACGGCGATGCCCTCGGCCTCGGTCCGGGTCAGGGCGTCCGTATCCAGGGCGCCGAGCGTTGCGCGATCATGGGGCGGGCGGACGACGCGGGCATGCCACATATCCTCGACGCATAGATCGTGCACGAAGCGGTGCGCGCCGCTGACCATGTCCGCCATGCCGCGCGGCGGGGTCGGATGGTCAGGCGCCTCCACCGCGGCCGGCACCGTCGCGGGGGCTCCGGGATCGACCGGCAGATCGTGCGGCAGATCGGGCCAGAGGTCGAACACGACTAACGTGCGGTTCGAGGCGGTGTCGACCAACAGCCCGTCTCGCAGCGCGATGGCCGAGGGACGGGCCTCCAGCCGATCCGCCGCGAGCTCGATCAACGCGGCGCGGGCGGTCGCGGCCGCGGCGCGGACGTTGCCGCCGCTCTCGGCGATGGAGTTCGAGCCAGAGGTTATGCCCTCGTCCGGCGCCTCGCCCGTAACCGGGGCCCGGGCCGTCACCGAGGCGAGTGGCAGGCCCAACTCACCGGCGGCGATTGTCACTAGCGCGGTCGAGATGCGTTGGCCGATGTCGACCTTGCCGGTCGCGACGACGAGCCGACCGTCCTCGACGCTAAGCCAGTCGGCCACGCGGGAGCCGGGCTCGGGCAGGTCCTTCATCGCGGGTCGCGGGCCGCACGGTCGACGGCACGCAGCACGCGAGGATGCGACCCGCAACGGCAGAGATGCGGGCTGAGCGCTTCGAGCGCCGCGGCCCGGTCCGGCGCTGGCTCGCGCGCCAGCAGCGAGGTGGCGGCCACGACCAGCCCCGGCGTGCAATCGCCGCATTGCGCGGCGGCCTCGGCCACGAAGGCGCGCTGAACCCGGCGGCCGACGGGGTGGTCGGCCATCGCCTCCACCGTCTCGATCCGCTGGCCGTCGAAGGCATGGGCAGGGGTCATGCAGGACAGCACCGCCGCGCCATCGGCCAGCACCGCGCAGGCGCCGCATTGCTGCAGACCGCAGCCCAGCTTGGTACCGGTTAGGCCAAGCTCGTCGCGCAGCACGAACAGAAGCGGCGTCTCGGGGTCCGACGCGATCGGCCGGTCGCGGCCGTTGATATTAAGCGTTAGGCCGCCCAAGGCGCGACCTTCTCCCACTGCACGTCCAGCTCGACCCCCGCCTCGCGGAACAGGTTCATCACCGGGCAGCGATACTCCACGTTGCGCCGGAGGCGGGCGAAGCGGTCGTCCGGCTCCTCGGTATGCACGCGGATGCGCATGCGCACGCCCTGGAAATACGGTCTGACGCCCTGAACGCCCCGGCTGCCGCGCTGATCGACGGTGCCGTCGGCCTCGATATCCACGGCCGAGTACTTGAACTTCATCCCCTCGGCGCAGCGGTTGATGATCACGCCCTCGCAGCCGAGCAGGCTGGAGAGCGTCATCTCCAGCGGCGTGGGGCCTGTGTTGCTCTCCTTCTCGTCGCTCACCACGACGTGGTCGCGCACCATCATGACCGAGCGGGTCGAGGCTTCGTTCCGCATCGACACCCGGCGGATGCCGATCAGCGGCCGGTCGGGATCGACCGAGGGGGCGAGCAGGCCGTCGGCATCGGTCGTGTCGGTGCTCGGCCGGCTGTGGGACTGGTCGTTCATGCGGTGATCTCCACGATATCCAGGCCGCTGACCCGATCGATCACATAGACCAGGCCGCGATGGTCCAACGCCACGTCGTTCGATTGAGGCGGTCGATCGCCATAGTCGGGCAGGTAGTGCGCGACCTCGGCCGGGTTCAGCGGATCGGCGAAGTCGACGACGCGCAGGCCGCCGGCGAACCAGGTGAAATAGGCGCGGGTGGTGTCCAGCCGCTCGGCATACTGATGCGCGCCGAAACGGGCGCCGGGCTGGCCGACCCAGGGGCTGGCGCGCTCGGAGAGGTCCCAGGCCGTCACCGGCTCGATCTTCGAAAGATCGGTGATGTCCAGCACCCAGACGAAGCCGTGCAGCCGGCCCGGCTTGTGGTCATGCTCCTCGTCGATGGCAAGCGCATAGCGCCGCCCGCCGATCGGGTTCTCGAAGGGCATCACGGTATGCGTGGGCTCGGGTATCGCCTTCGGCCAGCGATACTCGCCGATCAACCGCGGGTTCGTCAGGTCGGTCGCGTCCAGCACACGCAGGCCCGCATGCCAATACGCAGCCCACAGCTCGTCACCGCAGCGCATGGCGTGGTGCAGGCGGTGGGAATAGCCCTTCCAACTCGGCACCTCGCCCGCCGCCACATGCTGGCCTGGGATGTGAAAGCGGCCGACCTCGCGCGGATTGGCCGGGTCGGCGAGATCGTAGTTGACGAGGATATTGCCGACATAGCCCTCCATCTCTGTCGAGATGTAGGCGTAGTTGGCGTCCATGTGGAAACGATGCGTGCCGAAGCCGTGGGTGCGCACATGCGTCAGCTCGCGCGGCGCGGTCTTGTCGCTGATGTCCCAGACGCGAAAGCCGCCGTCGTGATAGCCACGCTCGCGCGCCGCATCCAGCACCGCGATGTCGGCGGGTTTGACACCGATGGCGGCCGCCAGTGCCTCGTCGGTCGCGCCAGTGCCCATCTCGGCCCGCAGGCCCGGCAGCTTGTCGCCCTTCCGCAGGAAGTGGCGGCGGTCCATCTCGACATTGGTGATCATGATGTCGCCCGCCACGCGCACCTTGTGGGTGTGGCTGTAGGCATCGGGCGGCGCCACATGGGCGACGACGCGCGGCCGCGCCGGATCCGCGATATCGATGATCGAGGTGCCGTGCGGCGGCTTCATGTGGCCGACATAGGCGTAGTCGCCCTGGATCGTGACCTGGCCGCCGCCGGGGATGTCGAGCCGCCCGACCCGGCGCGCGTTGCGGGCCAGCTCCCAGGTCAGGGTACGGCTGATGGTGCGGGCGCCGATCTCGTCTGCCATCACGCGGCCCTCGCCTCGGCCTGCCGGCGGCGGCGCCAGCTTTGCCAGATCGGCACCATGATGGTGATGACCAGCAGCACCCACAGCACGTTGCCGATGTTCGAGGAGAACAGCGTGCTGACATCGCCGCCTGACTTGCGCAGCGCCAGCAGGAAATAGCGCTCGAGCAGCGGACCCAGGATCACGCCGATCAGGATCGCCGCCACATGGTAGCCGGTGCGCCGTGCCACATAGCCGATCACGCCGAAGCCGAGTGCCAGCCACATGTCAAACATGTACTCGCGCGGCACGAAGCCGCCGACCAGCGTGAAGCTGATGATGATCGGCGCCAGATAGATCGTGGGGATCGTGGTGATCCGGCTCATGTAGCGGCTGAGCGGCAGGATCGTCACCGTCATGATCAGGTAGGCGATCGCCATGGCCATGAACATGCCATAGCCGACCTCGGGCGCGCGCTCGAACAGGCTGGGGCCGAAGCCGACGCCCTTGAACTGCAGCACCACCAGCATGATCGCCGCCGTCGCGCCGCCCGGAATGCCGAGGACCAGGAGCGGCACCAGCGTGCCCGAGGTGACGCCGTTATTCGCGCTCTCGGGCGCGATCAGCCCCTCGGGATGGCCGGTGCCGTATTTCTCGGGCGTCTTCGAAAAGGTCTTGGACTGCTGATAGGCCACGAAGCTGGCGATAGCGGCCCCCGCCCCCGGGATCACGCCGATGATCAGCCCGATGATTGAGGTCCAGACGATGTGCCACCACCGGCTGAGCGCGATCCAAGCGCCCTCGAAGGTCGCCTCCCAGCTCGGCTTGGGCCGCGCGATGTCGCTGTCGTCCAGGATCGTACGGCGCTCGATCATCAGGAAGGCTTCGGAGACCGCGAACAGGCCGACCAGCGCGGGGATCAGCGGCACGCCGTCATAGAGCTCCAGAAAACCGAAGGTGCCCCGCGGCGTCGCATAGACGACATCGGTGCCGATCGAGCCGATCATCAGCCCGAAGAAACCCGCGATCAGCCCCTTCAGCATGTCGGATGCGGCGATGGACGCGATCAGCGAGATGCCGAACAGCATGACCACGATCATCTCGACCGAATGCATGTAGAACCCGACGCGCGCCAGGATCGGCATGGTGGCAAGCGCGATCACCGTCGTCAGCAGCCCGCCGATTGAGGAGGCGACGAAGCTCATCGCAAGCGCCTGCTGGCCGCGTCCCGAGCGCGTCATCGGATAGCCGTCCAGAGGCGTTGCCGCCGCCCCCGCCGTGCCGGGGATGTTGACCAGGATGGCCGGGATGCCCGCGCCCATTCGCGCCGCGCAGTACAGCGTCACCATGAAGACGATGCCGGTCTCGAGATCCATAGCCAGCGTCAGCGGCAGCAGGATGATGATGGTGTTCGCTGCCGAGAAACCCGGGATTCCGCCCACGATCATGCCGAGGAAGATCGTCGGAATGATCACCCACCAATAGCCGATGGTGTCCAGGAACACCTGCGCCAGGATCTGCCCGGTCGAGAGATCGCTCATCCGGTGAGCCCCCGCATCGTCTGCTCGAACCAGCCGCTGGGGAAGCGGGTGTCGAACGCCCAGATGAACAGCGCCCAGCCTCCCAGCGCCATCACGCCCGAAACCGCGAAACAGGTCCCGAGGCGCCTGAGCCGGTTCAGGATGGCCATGGACAGGAACAGGAACAGGAAGGTCGTCAGCGTGAAGCCCAGATCCTCGACGAACCAGACATAGCCGACGGTGGTCGCGAGCAGGCCGACCCGGCCGCAATACCAGTCGTCCCAGGACAGCAGGTTGGCGACGCCGAGATCCGCCTCGCCGGCGCGATAATCGATCGCGACCCGGGCGAAGAAGACCGCGCAGAAGGCCAGCAGCAGGCCGCCGACCAGGAAGGCGCCGACCTGCGCCGTCCAAGGCGAGTTCCAGATCGTCGAGAAGTAGTACAGCGTGAAGGCGACGGCGGCGACGGGGATGACCAGTTCGCCGCCAGCATGGGCGCGCCGTTCACGTCGGTTGCCGTCTGCCATGGCCACTCCCAGCTCGGCTTCTTCGGTCTACGCGGCGCCCTTAGGGCGCGGTTCGGCCCCGCTCGCTGGGCGGCGCCGCGCATGCGGGCGGCGCTGGGGTCGAACTCCCACCCCGCGCCGGCCCGAAGGTTCGGCCTCAGCCGCCGGTCAGCAGCGGCTTGAAGCGCTGGCCGAGATCCAGCATCGCCTGCTTGAATGCAGCACATTCGTCGACGCCGCCGTAGTTCAGATATTCCGGCGTGCCGCGCGCTGCCTTGTAGGCATCCAAAAGCGCCGGGTCGTCGAAGGTCGCCTTGAACGTGTCCATCAGCGTCTGCATCCGCTCGGGATGGTCGTCGGCCGCCTTCTTGTGGATGCCGAAGGCGCGCGAGGACAGCATCTCGGGCAGGTCCATGTCATAGGCGTCGTTGATCGACGGGGCGTCGTTCAGCCGCTCGCCCACGCGGTTCTCAGCGAAGACCAGAACGGTGCGCACCGCCTCCCCGGCCGAGATGACCGAGCCCGAGGTCAGGACCGAGAAGTCGACCTCGCCCGTCACCGCGCCGGCGACGGTGTTCTTGCCGCCCGACAGCGGGATCAGGTTGAACTGCGCGCCCGTCTTCTCGCCAAGCGACAGGATGCCGATCGAGGCCGGATGCGCTAGGCGCGAGGTACCGACATTCAGCGGCCGCTTCTTGGCCTCGGCGACGATGTCCTCGATCGACTGGAACGCGCTCTCCGCACCCACGAAGGCGCAGCCCGGATCGGTATCGACCCGGCCGAAGTAGAAATAGTCGTCGATGTCGAACGTCGGCTCGGCGACCGCCCAGTTCAGAACCTCGGGACCCATATTGCCGAAGATCAGGCTGTAGGCGTCGGGCTCGCGCTTGCCCATGTAGACCTCATAGCCGACGCGGCCCGAGGCGCCGGGGAAGAAGCCGGGCTCGAACTCCGTGCCGATGGTCGGCCCCCAGACCTTGGTGAAGGCGCGGAAGTTCCGGTCCGCGCCACCGCCCTCGCGGGTCGGGATGATCACCTCGATGTTGCGGTCGGGATAGGCGGCGGCGCGCGCCACCCAGGGCGCTGCGAGGCCCGCGCCGGCGACGGCCGCGCCGCTCAGCAGCGCCTGGCGGCGGGTAAATCCTGTCCGGATGGTCATGGTTTCCTCCCTTTACCGGTCGTGGGTCGACGCATCTTCTTTGCAGATGTTGCGATCACCGGCGCCTCGGCGTCACATCGTTTCACGTTGGGTTTCGAGTTGGGTCGATCAGTCTCCCAATCCAATAATCGCCGATAGAAGATCGATGCCGGTGCCTGCCTGTAGGCCCTGCACCACCAGATTGAGGCCGAGCACCACCAGCACCATGTCCAGCACCCGGCGGAAGCGGTCGTCGCTGAGGCGGGTCAGCACGGTGCGTCCCGCCAGCGTGCCGATGAAGCCCGCGACGATCAGGCCGGCGACCAGGGGCAGCCATTGCCCGAAGGCGAAGCCGACCACTCCGAACGCGATGCATTTCAGCAGATGCTGCACCGTCATCAGCACGGAATGCGTCGCCACATGGGCATAGCGCTCCAACGACAGGGTGCGGAGATAGGCGGCCACGAACGGCCCCGTCGCGCCGAAGAACATCGTCAGGAAGCTGGAGATCCCCCCCGCGATGCCGGCCGAGCCAGCCATGAAGGCCGGCGGCGTGCCGAAGACCGACCACAGCACGAACAGCCCGACGCCGGTCTGGATCAGCGCCGCGGGCAGCTGCACCAGCAGCGCGCCGCCCATCGCCACGCCGACCGCCGCGCCCAACAGAAAGGCCGGCAGGATCGCGCGGTGGGTATGCGACAGCAGGATGGCAGCGCGGCCGGCGTTCGAGCCGAGTTGCACCAGCCCGTGCACCGGGATGATCGCGGCGGCCGGCAACAGGGTCGCCAGCACCGCCAGCATCACCGCACCGCCACCCAGACCGAAGGCGGCCGCGGTGAAGGACGTCGCAAAGCTCAACAGCAGCAGCCCCGAGGCCACGGGCCAGCCGAGCCCGCCATGCAACGCCTCGATACTCATGCCGCCTGCTCCATGACGGTGGCGTCGAACATCTCGTCGACGCCCACATGACGCTCGCTCAGATGCTGATCGACCGAGTAGCGGCAGATCGCGTCCAACTCGGCCCGGTTGGCTTCGACACCATAGGACCAGAAGGTCGGCCCCATCTCGGCCAGCGCCCGCTCGAAGGAGGCACCGAACCACGGGTGGCTCAGCCGATTGGCCGAGCCCAGCCATATGTCGCGCAACCTCTCGACGGCGCGGTCGCGCGCCTCGGCGAAGCCCGCCATCAGCGCCGCCGGCAGCCAAGGGTGCTCGGCCACGATCGAACGGCGGACGGCGATAAGATGCATGATCGGAAAGAAGCCGGTGCGCGCATGCCACTCACGCTCGGTCGTCTCGGGATCGGGGAACAGGCGCATGATCCGGCCGTCGCCTGCCATAAAGGCCTTGGGCGGTTTGGGGGCCAACAGGCCGTCGATCCGGCCGTCCAGCAGCAGCGCCTCCAGCGTCTCGCCCTCGGCGATCGGCTCGACCGTCATGCCCTCCGGCAGCGACAACGACAGTCGCTCGCGGCGTACGCCCTGATCCAGGGCGCCGGTGCGCCAGTGGATGTCCTCCGCCGCTACGCCGTAATCGTCGGCCAGGATACCGCGCATCCAGAGCGCCGCGGTCATCTGGTACTCCGGCACACCGATCCGACGGCCGGCGAAATCGGCCGGGCTCTCGATCCCGCTGCCACGTCGGGCGAAGAAGCCGTTGTGCCGAAAGGCGCGGCTGACGAAAGCCGGGATCGCCGTATAGGTCGTCACCCCGCGCGACAGCTGCAGCAGATAGGACGATACCGACAGCTCGGTCACGTCGAAGCGCGCTTCCTGCACGGCGATGGGGAACAGGGCGCCCGTGGGCAGGATATGGCTCTCGAACTCGACGCCCGGCACCGGGACGGCGCCGTCATGTAGCGCCATCACGCGGTCGTGGTCCCAGGTGGCGAGCGAGAGCCGCACCGCTCAGACGACCTTCACGGTCAGCGTGCCGATACCCTCGACGGCGCCTTCCATCACATCGCCCTTGTGCACCGCACCGACGCCGGCCGGCGTGCCCGACATGATGATGTCGCCCGCGGCGAGTTCGAAGTGGTCGGAAAGATACGAGATCATCTCGGGCGTCTTCCAGATCATCTGGTTCAGATCGCCCTCCTGCCGCTTCTCGCCGTTCACATGCAGCGTGACGAGGCCGTGGTCCGGGTGGCCGATCTCGCTGGCTGGCATCAGCGCACCGCAGGGGGCCGAGCGCTCGAACGCCTTACCGATCTCCCACGGGCGACCCATTTTCTTGGCGATGCCCTGCAGGTCGCGTCGCGTCATATCGAGGCCGAGGCCGTAGCCCCAGACGTGTTCAAGGGCGCTCTCCACGGGAATGCTCGTGCCGCCTTCGCCGAGCGCCACGACCATCTCCATCTCGAAATGCACGTCGTTCGACTTCGCGGGGTAGGGAAACTCCCCCGTCAGGTCGATGTTGTCAGGGTTCTTCTGGAAAAAGAACGGCGGTTCGCGATCCGGGTCGTGCCCCATCTCGACGGCATGCGCGGCATAATTGCGCCCGATGCAGTAGACCCGGCGGACCGGAAACATCTTGTCTGAGCCGTGGACCGGCAACGCGGGCTGGGACGGAGGGGTGAAGAGGTAGTCGGCCATGGGCGCCTCGTGCGTCGGCCGGCGTGGCGTTCACAACCGCCCGGCATATTGGTTTGTATTGGTTGAGTTATGGTCGTGCGCTTCCGACGATGTCAACATGTCGCGATGGCCTCGACCGAACGGCTCGAGCGCGAAGGTCTCAGAAATGCTTGTCAGCGCGCAACTCTTTCACGCTGTATCGGTTGCTCCTGTCTCCCGCACGAAGATCTTGCAGTCACGGCGCCCTTCCACCAATATCGCATTGGTTGGAGGATCTTCGGGCTGACACCATGCCGATGGATGATGGCGACGGCGCCCTTATTCAGTTGAGAGCCTGGCTCTCGGACCGCATCGTCGCGGAAGGTGAACGCCTGCCGCCCGAGCGTCAGCTTTGCGAGATGCTGGGGGTCACACGCACCGCACTGCGCAAAGCGCTGGCGCGGCTCGAGGCTGAAGGCGCGCTTTGGCGTCATGTCGGGCGTGGGACCTTCCTCGGTGCGGCACCCGAGGCCGGCCCGCCCGACGCCGATGCCGTCGGCCAGCGCACCAGCCCGGCCGAGGTGATGGCAGCGCGCCTTATCCTCGAACCCCTGCTCGCCAGCGAGGCTGCACTGAATGCGACGGGCGAGGATATGGCGGAGCTGGAGACCTGCCTCTCCGGCGCGCGCGGGGCGGCGAGCTGGCGGCAATACGAGACGTGGGACAACCGGCTGCACCGAGCCGTCGCGGCTTCGGCCGGTAACCGGGTCATGTTGGCGCTCTTTGACGAACTGAATGCGATCCGCCGCGCTGTGACGTGGAAGCGCCGCCGCTCGGGCAGCGCCGGGCCGCCGCCGGATCATCATAGCTTTGAGGATCACACCCGCATCGTCGATGCCATCGCCGAGCGTGACGGCGCGGCCGCGCGCGAGGCGATGCGCCAGCATTTGGGCCATGTACAGGAGCGGCTGTTGGCCCCGGCGTTCGGCAGCTAGCGATCGAGGCAGAGACGCGGCCCGACCAAGCGTCGTCGGGCTGCGTGCCTGTCAGCCGCCGGCAGCGCCCAAGGCCGGCAGGATGCCTGTGGCGACCAGGCGATTGAGGTCTCCGACATGGCCCCGCGTTCTAGCCGGGCGCGTGGGATCGGATGTCACGGCGATCACCGCCTCGGCAGCCGGCACGACATACAGCATCTGACCGCCATAGCCCCGGCCATAGGCGACATCGACCCCGCCGAGACGCGTCAGGAACCAGCCGAAACCATAGTCGTCGCCCGAAAACGGCGAGCGGGTCCGGGCACGCCACGACGTCTCTATCCAGTCGGCCGGGATCACCGCGGCACCGTCAAGGCGCCCGGCGTTGCGCACGGTCTCGCCGAGCCGCGCCAGCCCCAACGGCGACAGCGCCATGTTGTTGCCGCCCATGAAGAAGCCCTCGGGCGCGCGCGTCCAAGGCGGGATCTCGATACCGAGCGGACGGGCCAGCCACTCCTGCGTCAGCGCATGCAGATCGCGCCCGGCGGCCGAGGCGATGGCCGCGCCCAGAACATGAAACACACCCGTCGAGTATTGGAAGCGCGCCCCTGGTGCGGCCACCTGCGGGCGCGTCAGGACATAGGAGGTCCAATTCCGGCTGGCGACCCAGTCGCCATAGTACGGGCCCGAGGTACGCTGCAGCCCCGCCGTCATGGTCAGAAGATGCGACAGCCGGATCTCCTGGACCGAGGGCGTGGCGTTCCTCGGTACGATGGCGGGTGCGACATCGACCAGCCGCGCCTCGGGCCCGGGCAGGACGCCGCGCGCCACAGCGATGCCTGTAGTCAGCGCGAGGATCGTCTTCGAGACCGATTTGACGTTGACCGTGCGATCCAGCGCCGGGCCGCGGAAGGCGCGCGAGAAGCGGATCTTGCCCCGCTCCATCACCACCAGCGCATGCAACTGGTCCAGCGCCGCGGCACGCTTGGCCACGTCGCCGAAGATGGCATCGGTTGTTGCGGCGCCCGGGGCTGGGCGCATCATCGCGACCGCTGCAGCGCCCGCCAGAACGGCGCGCCGATGCATGTGTCCTTGGGTCATCGTCCCGCCCCGCCTGCTCATCACCCTAGAGCCCAGATGCCCCGCCGGGATCGCGGTGCAAGGGGTCAGTACTTCGACTGCTTGCGCCGGATCGCGGCCGCGTCCTCGGATACTGCGATGGCATCGCCCAGCGTCGACACCCCGGCCGCGGCGAGGGGCGCGAGCATGGCGCAGAAGACCGCCGCGGTCGCTTCGGCATCCGCCAGCGCGGTATGCCGCGTCCCAGCCTCGAAACCGATGTCGAAACGCGCCGACAGGGCGTCCAGCGTATGGTCGGCGCCCTGTCCGAACAGATGCGCCGACAAGAGCACCGTATCCAGCACCGGGCCATCGAAGCGGCGACTGATCATCCCCTCCTTCAAGCGCAGGAAGGTCATGTCGAACGGCGCGTTATGCGCCACCAGCACATCGCGGCCCACGAACTCGTGAAAGTCGCGCAAGACCATGTCCGCCCGGTCGGCTCCGGCGACCATGTCGTCGGTGATGCCGTGGATCCGGGTCGAGGCGGCGGGGATATGGCGGCCGGGGTTGACGAGTTGGTCGAAGCGCTCGCCCCGCAGCACGCGGCCGTTGACCACGCGCACGCCCGCGACCTGCACGATCTCGTCGCCGGCCGATGGGAACAGCCCTGTCGTCTCGGTATCGAAGACAACGGCTTGCAGATCGGCGAGCGGCACCTCGGTGATCGCGCTGTGACGCTGTCGGCCAAGCAGGGCAAAGTCGTAGAATTCAGGCCGCGGGGGCAGGGCGTCGGCACGCTCGGTGCCGTGATTGTCGACGGCGGGTGGCAGCGGCAGGCGCAGGCGCGCCCGGCCGTCGCCCGTCGTCTCGGACCAGGGTTCGGTTCGGTGATGGCGCAGCACGTCGCGGCCGGTCAGGCCGCCCGGCGCGCCGTCGAGCGGCTGGCTGAGCCAGGTCTCCAGCTTCACCTCGGACAGCACCGTGCCTTGCCAGTTGATGTCCAGCATGACATGGGCGCCGCACCGTTCGGCCGAGAGCGCCAGCGCGCCGACCGCCATCTCGTCGCGGAGCCGCACCGCCAGGGCTGCCATCAGCTCGACGATGCCGAAGCTGTCGCAATGCAGCCAGATCTGCGTGCCCTCGCCACTGATTGCCGGGCCGCCCTCGTTGGCGAGACGGTCCCTGAGGCAGGCGGCCAGACCGTCGGTCGAGACGTCGTTCATCGACCAGGCCCCGGTGCGGAGCTCGTTATAGGCGCCGCTCAGATGTGTCAGCCGTTCGGACAGGCGGTGGCTCTCCTCCGCGACGACGTCCATGAAGCCGTCGCGCGCCTCGGCCGGCATGGCGCGGTCGCCATCCAGAATCTCGACGGCGGCCATCATGTTGGCGGCGGGGCGCTTCAGGCTCTCCAGCATGTCGGCCAGGATCGCGTCGCGCGCGGACTGATCCGCCATCGCGGCGGTCGCGTCGCGCAGCGTCAGCACGAAGCCCTCGACGGCGGCCGGGGCAGCATCGACATTGGCAGCCTCGCCCGCCGGCGGGTCGGGCAGGATCAGCGCGATGCGTCCCTGTAGGATCCGCGCCTCGCTGCGCGATGTCAGTGTGATCGGCAGGCTCAGATAGTCGGGATGGCTGCGCCAGCGGCCCGAGCTGAGGCGGAGCTTCAAGCGATCCACCGCATGGCGCACCGGCTCGGGCGTGACCAGCGTGTCGAGCGTGCGGCCGAGCCCGATCTCGGCCTCGGCGCCGAGCAGGCGCTGCGCCTCGCGATTATAGAGCAGGATCTCGCGGCGATTGGTGCAGATCAGCAGGCATTCCCGCAGATCGCGGAGCACTGCCTCCAGCCGCATCTTCTCGGTCGCCGAGGCATCGAGCGCACCCTCGATCGCCGTCTCGGTATTCTGGCGGGCCTCGCCCAGCGCGCGGCTCATCGACTCCGCGGCCGGGCCGAGCGGGCCGAGATAGCGCGCCTTCTCGTCCAGTGCCGCGCGCGCCGCACGATCCGCGGCCGCCCGGGCACCCAGTTCGCCCGACAGGTGCGTGATCGGACGGGCGACATTCTCGTCGAACAGGAGCGCGACCCAAGCGGTCAGGACCAGCAGGGTGATCGCGGCGCCCGAGGCGACGCCCCAGACATCGGCGGCCCGATCCTCGACCGGATGGCTGGTGACCCAGCCCGCCAGCACCATGATCAGCGCGACGCCGACCAGCGCCAGGAAGCCGAAGAACAGGCCGATGCGCAGTCTGAGGGAGAGGGTCTCAGGCCTGATCATCCCCACCCGCATCCTTGCCATCCGCCAAACATGCAGAACCAAGTAGTTCACGCACGCGCGATGACAGCTCTTTAACCCCAAAGGGCTTGGTGAAGAACGCATCGGCACCCAGGGCCATGGCCTTCTCGCCATCCATGGCGCCGCCGCGCGCGGTCATCAGCAGGATCTTCACATCCGCGCAGTCCGGGTCGGCGCGCAGGGTCTGGCAGACATCGAAGCCGTCGCGTTTCGGCATCATCAGATCCAGCAGCACGAGATCCGGCTTGCGCTCGCGCACCTTCTCGAGCGCGCTCTCGCCATCTTCGGCGGTGCGCACCTCATAGCCGTCGCGCGTCATGATGTACTTGATCGACAGCGCGATGTTCGGTTCGTCGTCCACCAGTAGGATCGAGGGCTGCATCGTCTCTCCTCCGTCAACCAGCCTGCGTGCCGCAGGCGGCGGCAAGCAGGGGATCGCGCGTGCCCACCTCGACCCAGTCCAGGTCGGCGGGCGCCGGCGGCGATCCGGATTCAAGCCGCGCCTGCGCGGCCTCGGACAGCGCGGCACGGCGGCCGGCTGCACAATCGAACACGACCGGGATGCGCTGGCTGCCCTCGAACCGGGCGGCCAGGGTGACCCAACCCCAGCGCAGCGCACCGGGCGGCTCCAGCGTCACGGCGGCGAAGCGGGTCACGCGCGGCACGGCCAAGGTCCAGGGCTGGACCCAGCTCGCATGCTCGTAGGTCTCGGCGATCTTGGCGCCGTCGGGCAGCGCGGCCTGCGCCCGGTCGAACCAGGTGTACTCGTTCCACAGCATGAAGCTCGCCATCGAAAGGCCCGCCGCGATCGGGGCCGCGTAGCGCGGCGCCGTCTTGCCGGTCAGCTTGAAGAGCAGCAGCACCACGCCGGCCCCGCCGAGCCCAAGGGCAACGCTGGCAACGAGGATCAGGATCATCGCGCCTCACACCACCGTATGCCGGCCCTGCTGCACGGCCGACTGCATCGTCTTGACCGCCACGAAGGCCGATCTGAGATGGCTGCGCTCGAGATCCGAGAGCGCAGCCGGGATCAGGTAGTTGTCGGGCTTCTCGCCGCGGCGGATCTGGGCCGCCTGATGCTCGAGCCGCATCTCCGAGATCAGATCGTAGGCGTCCAGCAGATCGCGCCCGCCCGATGCGCTCACCAGACCCGCCTCCTGCGCCGCGATCAGGCGCAGGCGCGTGCCCACCGGCGTCAGCGCGCCCATCAGCGCGTAAAGCCGGCCAAGATCGACCACCGGCACCACGCCGTTGTGCTTCATGTCCAGCGTGCCGCGATGCTCGCCCGACCGGGTCAGCGCGAAGCCGCGGAACAGGCCCAGCGGCGGCTGATGCGTCACCGAATTGGCGACCATGTGCGCGATGAAGATGCTGTTGCGCTTGGCATGCTCCAGCGTCTCGGCCTTCAGGTCGTCCAGCAGGCGGCTCTCGCCCGCGACGGCGCGCAGGTCGAACATCACCGACGACAGCATCCGCGCCATCGGGTCGGGCTTTTCGATCCAGCCGTGAAAATAGCCGCGCCACATCGCCAGCGGTTGGCACCAGCGCGCGTTGGTCGCCATCATGTCGCCCGGGCAGTAGACGAAGCCGCAAGCGTCGAGACCATCGGATACGCGGCGCGCCAGCGCCTCGAAATAGGCCCGGTCGTCCTCGGTCGCGCTGTCATCCAGGATCAGGCAGTTGTCCTGATCGCTGACGCCCGTCTGCTCGCGCCGCCCCTGGCTGCCGCAGACCGCCCAAAGATACGGTGCGGGCGCCGGTCCGAGATCGGCCTCGGCCAGCGCGATCAGCCGCCTCGTGAGCGCATCGGCGATGTCGGTGACGTTGCGGGTGACGTCCCAATGCGACAGGCCGGCGCCAACCAGCTGCGCCAGGACGTCGGGGATCTGCCGCGTCGCCGCCGACAGCGCATCGATATGGTCGGCGCGCATGATCTCGCCCACGACCATTGGCGCCGACATCGCCTGGTTCATCACCAGATCGGTGCGCGTGATGATGCCCGCGATCCTGCCATGGTCGACGACCGGCAGATGACCGATGCGCCGCTCCACCATGATGGCGATGGCGTCGAAGGTGACGGCATCGGGCGCCAGCGCCCTAGGGTTGGCGGTCATGACCTGCGAGAGCGGCACCTCGCCAGACAGGCCGCGTGCCAGTACTCGGCCCGACAGGTCGCTGGCGGTGACAAGGCCCGCCAAACGCTCGCCCTCGGCCACCAGCACGCAGGAAATGCCGCGCTGGTCCATCGCCTGCGCAGCCTCGGCGGCGGTCGCGGTGGGCGGCAGGGTGACCGGATCGCGCGTCATCAGGGTCGCCAGTGTCTCGGCGCCGGGGGTGACATGGGCAGGGGCCGCCCGGTCCTCCGCCGCGCCCTGGCCCGGGCGGCGGCCGAAGAACAGCCCGAAGCCGGGTTGTGTCTCGATCAGGCCGTGGAACTGCTCGGCGCTCACCAGGAACAGCAGGCAGGGCTCGGCCGCCGCGGCATCATAGGGGGCGATGCCGTCCAGCAGCAGGCCACGCTCGCCGAAGCACTGGCCGATGGTCAGCGAGGAGACGGCGGTGCCGTCCTCGGTCAGGATGCGCACGCGCCCCTCGGCCACGGCGTAGAGGCCAGGCACTGGGGCGGCATGGGCGTAGATGATGTCGCCTTCCTCGCAGCGGATCACCTGGGCCTCGGCCGCGAGGCGCTCGCGGGTCCCGGCATCCAGCATGGCGAAGGGGTGATGGGCCTCGAAGAACCGCTCGATACGGTCGATCTCGACGTCTGTCATGATCTCGCTCACCGGTGTCGTCCTCGGGGTCGGCGGTGATCGTTGCAGCGGCTGTCAGTCTGTCTCAGGCGCCGTTTGGGGCACCGTTCGGGGCGCTGTCGGGAGTCGGTTCGACGTCGCGTCCCTGGGTCTGGTTGCCGGGGCTGGCGCTTGGGCCACCCCCGGCGCTGTCGTGTCCCGGCGGCGCAGGTCGGAACCGCGCCGCCGGCGGGTGCTCAGTGGTCCACCGCGGCGCCCGCGCCACGCGGCACGCGGATGCTCTGGACCAGGTCCTTGATGTGGCGCGGCGTCTCGGCCGTGACGCTGGTCACCCCATAGGCCACGCCGAAGTTCACCATCGCACCGATCGCGCCGAAGGCCTCGGGCGCGATGCCCAGGAAGTGGTTGGCCGTCGTGTTGGCCATCAGCTCGGTGCCCGGGATGAAGAAGAAGCCCTTGTAGCTGAAGATGTACAGGAGCGTCGTCAGCAGGCCGGCGAGCATGCCGCAGGTGGCGCCCACGTTGTTGATGCGCGTCGAGAAGATGCCCATCATCAGCGCGGGGAAGATCGACGACGCCGCCAGGCCGAAGGCCAGGGCCACCGTCTGGGCCGCAAATCCTGGTGGATTGAGACCCAGCCACGCCGCGATCGCAATCGCCACGCCCATCGAGACACGCGCTGCCAACAACTCGGATTTCTCCGACATGTTGGGCATGAACGTGCCCTTCAGCAGGTCGTGACTGACCGCCGAGGAGATCGCCATCAGCAATCCTGCCGCCGTGGACAGCGCGGCCGCCAGACCACCTGCCGCGACGATGGCGATCACCCAGTTCGGCAGCTGCGCGATCTCGGGGTTGGCCAGCACCATGATGTCACGGTCGACCTTCAGCTCGTTGCCGGACCAGCCGCGTGCAGCCGCAGTGGCCGCGAAGGCCTCCGAGCCGTCGTTGTAGTACTGGATCCGGCCGTCGCCGTTCTTGTCCTCGAAGGTCAGAAGGCCCGTCTTCTCCCAGTTCTTGAACCAGTCGGGACGCTCATCATAGGCCAGCGCCTCGGCCTGGGTGCCTTGCGGATAGATCGTGTCGGTGATGTTCAGCCGCGCCATGGCGCCGACGCCCGGGGCCACGGTGTAGAGCAGCGCGATGAACACCAGCGCCCAGCCGGCCGACCAGCGCGCATCGGCGACCTTCGGCACGGTGAAGAAGCGGATGATGACATGCGGCAGACCCGCGGTGCCGATCATCAGCGACAGGGTGTAGAGCGTCATGTTCAGCGTACCGCCCGCCTGTGCGGTGTACTGGGTGAAGCCCAGCTCCTGCACCACGGTGTCGAGCTTGGTAAGCAGCGGCACACCGCTTTCGACATGGTTCGAGAACAGGCCAAGCTGCGGGAACGCCGTGCCCGTCAGTTCGAGCGAGATGAACACCGCCGGGATCGTGTAGGCGACGATCAGCACGCAGTACTGGGCGATCTGCGTGTAGGTGATGCCCTTCATGCCGCCCTGCACCGCGTACAGGAACACGATCACGGTGCCGATCAGCAGGCCCGTGGTCGCATCGACCTCGAGAAAGCGCGAGAAGGCGACGCCCACGCCCTTCATCTGGCCGATGACATAGGTGATCGACGCCACGATCAGGCAGACCACCGCCACGATGCGCGCGGTCGAGCTATAGAACCGGTCGCCGATGAATTCCGGGACCGTGAACTTGCCGAACTTGCGCAGATAGGGCGCCAGCAGCATCGCCAGGAGCACATAGCCGCCGGTCCAGCCCATCAGGAAGACCGAGGCGTCGTAGCCCTTGAAGGCGATCAGGCCGGCCATCGAGATGAACGAGGCCGCGGACATCCAGTCCGCCGCGGTGGCCATGCCGTTGGCGACTGGGTGGACGCCGCGTCCGGCAGCGTAGAACTCGCCCGTCGAGCCCGCCCGGGCCCAGAACGCGATCCCGATGTAGAGCGCGAACGACGCGCCCACCACCAGGTAGGTAAGTACCTGAAGATCCATGGCTCAGTCCTCCTGGACGTCGAATTTCTTGTCGACCAGGTTCATGACCACCGCATAGACGAAGATCAGGATCAGGAAGACATAGATCGCGCCCTGCTGCGCGAACCAAAAGCCGAGATCCGTACCGCCAACGGAAATACCCGAAAGCAGCGGACGCAGCAGGATGCCAAGGCCGAAGGAGACGAAGGCCCAAATGGCGAGGAAGAACGTCACGATCTTGATGTTCGTTCGCCAGTAGGCGTTGTCTGCCGGGCTGGTCTGGTCACTCTCCGCCATGGGGGTCTCCTCCTGTGTTGGCGAGTTGGACATCGGCCCCGCGCCGCCCCGCGACGAGACCGGATACGATGGTGGAAAGGGCCGCCTCGACGGCATCGATCGAGCGCATCGCGTCGACTGTGTTGAGGCAGCCTTTATCGGCGTAGAACCGGACCAGCGGTGCGGTCTCGGCATGGTAGGCCTGAAGCCGTGCGCGCACGGTCTCGGCATTGTCGTCGGCGCGGCGCTTGAACTCGGTGCTGCCGCAGGTCTCGCAGACGCCCTCGACGGCCGTCGGCTTGAAGGTGTCGTGGAAGCCCTCGCCGCAGCCGACGCAGGTGAAGCGGCCCGAGATGCGCTCGACCATCGCCTCGTCCTGCACCTCCAGCGAGATCGCGGCGTCCACTGCCATGCCGCGCTTGGCCAGGATGCCGGTCAGCGCCTCGGCCTGGGCCAGGGTGCGCGGCACGCCGTCAAGGATGATCCCGGCGGCGGTATCGGGCTCGTCCAGCCGCTCGGCCAGCACCGCCAGCACGATCTCGTCCGAGACCAGGCCGCCCGCCTCCATCACCGCCTTGGCGGCCTTGCCGGCGGGGGTGCCGGCCGACACGGCGGCGCGCAGCAGGTCGCCGGTCGAGAGCTGGACGAGCCCGAAGGCCTCAACCAGCTTGCGGGCCTGCGTGCCCTTGCCGGCCCCGGGGGGGCCGAGCAGCACCACCGCAGGCGCTGCGAGGCGCCGCGCCGTGGCGTTGGGTTCGGTCGCTCCATCCATCACGGCGACCTCAGCCCTTGCGGTTGTCGATCAGGTCGTCGACCACCGAGGGATCGGCCAGCGTCGAGGTATCGCCCAGGCTGCCGGTGTCGTTTTCGGCGATCTTGCGCAGGATGCGGCGCATGATCTTGCCCGAGCGGGTCTTCGGCAGGCCGGGCGCCCATTGGATGACATCCGGCGTCGCGATCGGGCCGATCTCGGTGCGGACCCAGGCGCGCAGTTCCTTGACCAGGTCGTCGGTCGGCTCCTCACCCATCATCAGGGTCACGTAGCAATAGATGCCCTGACCCTTGACCGGATGCGGGTAGCCCACCACCGCGGCCTCGGCCACCTTGCCATGGGCGACCAGCGCGCTCTCGACCTCGGCCGTGCCCATGCGGTGGCCCGAGACGTTGATCACGTCGTCCACGCGCCCAGTGATCCAGTAGTAGCCGTCCTCGTCGCGCCGGCAGCCGTCGCCCGAGAAGTAGTAGCCCTTGTACTGCTCGAAATAGGTGCTGACGAAGCGGTCATGGTCACCCCAAACCGTGCGCATCTGCGCGGGCCAGCTGTCTGCGATGGCGAGCACGCCCTCCACGCCGTTCCCCTCGATCACCGTGCCGTTCTGCGGGTCGAGCACCGCGGGCTGGACGCCGAAGAAGGGCATGGTCGCCGAGCCGGGCTTCGCGTCGATCGCGCCGGGGAGGGGCGTGATGAGATGGCCGCCGGTCTCCGTCTGCCACCAGGTGTCCACGATCGGGCAGTGGCCCTTGCCGACGACGTCGTTGTACCAGCGCCAGGCTTCCGGGTTGATGGGCTCGCCCACGGTGCCGAGGATGCGGAGCGAGGAGAGGTCGTGCTTCGTGACGAAGTCGTCCCCCTGTCCCATCAGCGCGCGGATCGCCGTCGGTGCGGTGTAGAACTGATTGACGCCGTGCGTCTCGCAGACCTGCCAGCAGCGCCCGGCATCGGGGTATGTCGGCACGCCCTCGAACATCAGGGACGTCGCCCCG
>JBCCSW010000007.1:0-28831 GCA_039199465.1 Pseudomonadota bacterium | reverse complement strand
TCTGCAGGTCGGTGGTCTCGGCTGGGGCAGCGACGCCGGTGCGCCCGACTTCATCAACGCGCTCACCGGCCAGATCGCAGACGTCGAGATCTACGACAGCGTCCTCGAACTGGAGGAGATCCAGCAACTCGCCGCAACCTCCTCCTTCGACCTCGTGTAGGGAGGCTGGCCTCGGCACCTGACCCGTTGACGGTCACAGCCAGGGAACCGTGGCGGCGGACGGTTCGTCGTCGAGTGTTTCTTCCTGCCAGGGTCGCGTCAGTCGTTGCCGTGTTGCTGGCGGAGGAAGACCAGCCGGTGGGTGTTGTAGGTGAGGTTGGCGAGGCCGGTCTTAGCCTTGACCCGAGGGATGCCGACGGTTCGGATGCAGAGATCCATCGACCGTTCTGGTGGGCGAAGACATGCTCGATACGAGCCCGGATCGCTGAGCACGCGGCGTTGCCCCGCCGAAGGCTTGGCGCTATCGCCCAGCCGCGCGGCTTGCGATGGTGCACCTGGCTGCGGAAGCCGTGCTTTTCCATATCGACGATCGATGATCACGGCACGAGAGCCGGAGCGTTGTATGGCGAAGTGCAGACCCCGGCCCAGCACATGCGACAGAGACTGTAGTCCCAATGAATTGTTCAGCTATGCGCTGGTACGTCAACGGTGAATTTTCTTCCTTCTTTCAATATGATGCTCCTATCAGAATTGAGAGGAGACAGCAGATGAAGAAGAAACAGCGCAAACCTACATCCTGGGGCGGGATTGCTGCCGAGATTGGTCGGGGATTTGGCAAAGACGCGATGGGCATGTCCCATGCGTTCGTGGATACCGCACTCGGTCAGCGTGCGCGGAAATGCACGTGTCAGAAGCGGCGAACCCGGACGCGGTGGTGACACCGTAGCGCGATCCATACACCAACATGAAAAGTTGGGTGACCGGGCTGCGCAACCCGGCCACCCGTGCTCCTTTTCAGGAGTGCCGCTGTGGTTCTTCTCGGCGCTCGAGACGGTCTCGGAGCCAGTCCAGCACTTCGCTCTCCAGATATCCCACTCTGTTCGGGCCGATCTGCACCCGCTTGGGGAACTTCCCAGCCTTCTCCAGCCGTGCGATGTGCTGCGGGGAGTACAGGACCATTTCCTTCACCTGACGCTTCGAAAGTAGCCTCATCACGATGCCTCCATGATGGAGGAGCATCGCGATGCCCCGGTTACGACAATCCCCGAGGAGTGCTTAGGCTAGCAGTCGCCGACCACCTTGGCGATGTGCCCTTCGTAGCGCTCCAAAGCGGTACGCATCTCATCGACATAGCTGTGCCGATTATAGATCGCGGCGACGCCGCTGATCGTGCCTGAGACGTGGTTGAGGAGCTTCTCGGTGACGTGAATGGGCGTGCCGAGGCGGGCCATGGTCGAGCTGTATGTCCGCCGGAGGTCGTGGAGGGTGTAGCCCTCGATCTCGAGGGGCTTGTCGAAGGCGCGCTTGCTCTTCGACCAGCCGCTGAAAGCGACGTCCTCACGGCCGCGGGCCGGGAAGAGGAGGTCACCGCTCTCCGGTAGCTCAGCGATCACCGCCCGTGCCATCGGCCCGAGCGGGACGATGTGCTCCCGTCGGTTCTTCGTGAAGCTGGCGGGCAGGATGAGCAAGTCATCCTCGATCCAGCTGCGACGCAGACCGCCCACTTCGCTGCGACGCTGACCGGTAAGAATGAGGAGCTGAATGATTGGACCAAACGGATAGCCGAACGCGGCTGCCCGCAGCCAGACCCGCCTGAGTTCCTCGTCGCTCAACACCCGGCTGCGCTCTGCGGTGGCGAACGTCAACGTGGGTACCGGTGACGCCTCCAGCCAACCGCGTTTGCGGCACCAGTTCACCATGGTGCGGATCGCCACGAAGGCGTGCTTCTGCTCGGAGGGGGTGCGCTTCAGCCTATCAATCACCCCCATGATGTCCGCGCGGGTGAGTTCGGCGATATCCTTCTCATAGTGGAAGTGGCGCGTCAGGAGCCGGCGATACTCAAAGACCGTTCTCGGCCGGGTGCGGCCGTCACAGTCCAGGAGGAAGCGCTCACGAGCATCGTGGAAGCTGATCTGTGGGACCGCGACCGGGGCGGTGACCAGGTCTAGCGCCATGTCCGCTTGGACGCGCTTGGCTTCGATGCGGGCATCCGCCAGGGACATCTCAGGGTAGCGGCCGATGGTGCGCAGCCGGCGGTCCCGGCCGAACATCACCACGAAGGACTTTGATCCACCCTGCGAGACCCGCACGCCGAAGCCTCGGAGCGCCTCGTCGTAGTGGGTGCGCTGGCCCCGCTCCGGGGGCCTGAGCTTACGGATCTGGAGGTCTGTTAGCCGCATCTTAGTCTCTTCTTAGACTCACAAATCGCAGGCGTAAGGGGGTTCTGCGGTGGTGCGCCATGTTCACAGGCTGCATGTTATCATACTGATTTTAAATCATAAATGTCGCTTTATGAGAAGCTACGAGAATCTAAGGGCGCAAACTTTTAATCAGCTGGTCTTGCGTTCGATCCCCACCCCGCTCACCAAATGACCCAACAGGTTGTGCTCATCATGGTGGTGAAGCGGAAGCGGTCCGCTGTCACCTAGCTACGTCCGCCAACGGAAAGCGGCGGTCTCCGCCCGTCATCGGCACGCTTCGTCGCCTGGGCAGTCCGTGCCATAGAAACCACTGATCGACGTGTCGCCGCCTCGACTGCCGCAACCCGCCAAGCATCTCCGAACCCATTCCGGCAGCGCTCAACCGCCCGCTGTCCCGTTCCCCTTCACGTTGGAGATCAATCATAAATTGCAGAACCGTACTCAGCACCCCCGGCCGCGCTGCCCAGCGCCTCGGCGTCACCGTTGAGCGGCGCTTCAGGGTCCGTGCGGCCCTCGTGCGCCTGCCGATGGCCTAGCCCCTTGTAACTGGGCCGTTGTTGTCTGGCGCCGCCAGGGGCGGAAGCCCCTGTGGATCTGACTACGCCCGAGGGCGTATAACTCTGCAAGTGACGGCTAGCATCGGCTGGTGATGGTGCTTGACGGGGTGCGTCCGAGGAGCCAGGGCATGAGCCTGCCAGTGTGCATTGATGACCGCGTGGCGCGGCCCTGCTGCACTGCAACCGAAGGGGATAGAAATGCCCAAGGATGCCGACCCCACGGCAACGCTCTACCGCATGGACATGGAGGGCCACACCTGTCCGTTCGGTCTCAAATCCAAGGCGCTCCTCGAGGGCCGCGGCTTCACGGTTACGGACCGTCGCCTCACCAGTCGGGCAGAGACCGATACGTTCAAAGCGAAACATGGGGTCGATACGACGCCGCAGATCTGGCTGGGCGATGAGCGGATCGGTGGTTACGACGATCTGCGTATCCATCTCGGGATCGACCGCGTTGATGACGACGGCACCACCTATCAACCAGTGATCGCTCTCTTCTCGGTGGCGGCTCTGATGGCCGTCGCCCTATCCTGGGTGGCGCTCGGGACGCTCGTCACCGTGCAGACGGTTGAGTGGTTTGTCGCCATCGCCATGGTGCTGCTCGGCCTGCAGAAGCTGCAGGATGTCGAGGGTTTCTCCACCATGTTCCTCGGCTACGACCTTTTGGCGCGGCGTTGGGTGCCCTACGGCAAGATCTATCCCTTTGCCGAAACCGGCGCCGGTCTTCTGATGCTGGCGGGCGCGCTGACTTGGTTGGCGGCACCTGTCGCATTCGTGATCGGGGCCATCGGCGCCGTCAGCGTCTTCAAGGCCGTCTATATCGATCGACGCGCACTCCGTTGCGCCTGCGTCGGCGGCTCCTCGAACGTACCGCTTGGGGCCATTTCGCTGACCGAGAACCTGATCATGGTCGGCATGGCGCTATGGATGCTGTCGCGCGCCGTTGGGGGCGTGTGACAGGCCCGGGCAAGTCAAGGGGCTGAAGCGCCGGAAGGTCCGCAAAGCCTCCAACCCAATCCTGAACCTGGCGGCGTGCAGTGTTCGAGGTGACAGCGCCGCCTGATCGGAGGGCCACGCCAACCGACGCATCGAGGGAATAGCCCCGCCTTCGCGCCCGATCGGGCGGTCTTCCAAAGCGCGGGGCGCGCGGGGAAGGGAAGACCGTCGGCGCTCTCCAAGCGGGGCTGCAGCTGCGCTTCCGGCAGCCTGATTGAAAGCGCTTTCATGCGCGGTCCGACAGTGGCGGGGCAAGCAGCGGCAGGGCCGGCCGAGATGACGATGATCGAGACGAGATGGCGCCAACGTCGCTCCCCCCGGATGCCATCGGCTGGTTCTGGTCGGCAAACGGCTGCAGCGGGGTCGTCGCAGGCTATGTGATCGAGAACCTCTGGCCGGCGATCAGCACAAACCGGCCCAGCGTCGACGAAATGGAGGACCGAAGGCGATGTCCGACCGCATCCCCGTGACCTTGCTCACCGGCTTCCTTGGCGCCGGGAAGACAACGCTGCTCAGCCACATCCTGCGCGACCCGCGCTTCAGCGACACCGCGGTGGTCGTGAACGAGTTCGGCGAGATCGACCTCGACGGCGCACTGATCACGCATGCGCCCGACCAGATCGTTGAGACGACCACGGGCTGTCTATGTTGCACGATCCGCGGCGACATCCGCGAAGCGCTGCTGCGGCTCCATGCGGGCATGATGGCAGGCGAGAATGGCGGCTTCTCCCGGCTCGTGATCGAGACGACGGGGCTGGCCGATCCGGCACCGCCGGTCCAGACGCTGATGGCAGACCCCCGTCTCGTCCGTCGCTATGCGCTGGCTGGCGTCGTGACGGCTGTCGATGCGATGAACGGTGCAGAAACTCTCGAACGGCACGAAGAGGCGGTTCGCCAGGTCGCAGTCGCCGACAGGATCGTGCTGACCAAATCGGATCTCGTGGCCGGCGCCGCTGCCCAACGCGATCTCGAGGCGCTCGTCACCCGGTTGACGGCTCTGGCACCCGGCGCGCGCTTGCTGGATCGCCAGGCAGACGATTTCGATCTGCGCCGCCTGTTCGACATGACGACGTTCGACCCGGGGGCGAAGTCCATGGACGTCCGCGGTTGGCTGAACGCCGAGGCCCTGCGCGCCCACGACACCCATCATCACCACCACCACGATCGAAATCGTCACGGTACCGACATCCACGCCTTCTCGATCGTCCTCGACCGGCCGGTGCCGACCATGGGGTTCACCACGGCACTCGAACGTCTGATCGCCGGTCAGGGACCCGAGCTGTTGCGCGTGAAGGGCGTCGTCTGCCTGGCCGAGAAACCAGAGCGGCCGTTGGTCATCCACGGCGCCCAGCACGTTTTCCACGATCCGCTGATCCTCGACGCATGGCCCGACGATGACCGACGAACCAAGCTCGTCTTCATCACGAAGGGCCTGGCGCGAGAGCCAATCGACGCTTTCTTCCGAAACTGGTGCGACGGCGGCATGAGAGCGCCGGCCGCAGACGGCGCTCAACGGACAGGCGATGCCTCGCTGTCGTCGCCTCTGTCAGAGTGAAGGGCCTGATGCCGTCTCTTGCGGACGTCCAGCTCTCGCCGGTGAGGCTTGATCAGTCGAGCAGAGCCGATGGCGTGACCTTTAAGGGTGCGAGAAAACCGTGCGATCGCTTTTGTTGATGGTCTGGCGGCGCCACGAGCGTGATGTTCGACCTTTCGGTTCGGCGTGATCACCGACCGGTCACGAGGCACTCTGTCGGCTGGGCGCACCGAGCGCGGAAGCGAGCCCAGCGGCTCAACGCGGTTGGTGACCGGAGCCCGGAACCCGATGAGGCTCGGATAGCCGAGCGCGTGGCGCGGCCTTACTTGGCCCCTAAGAGTCTCTGGAGCCGATCCACGCGAACAACGCGCCGCAAACGGCAGCTCACTGCCGAGAGTGGTGCATGACCATGCTGCCGACGCTCGGCAAATGGAGGCTGCAGGTTGCCTGCCCGTTCGACCTGCCAGGTCGATCCGCGATCGGCGACGGGCTATGCGCCATCAACGCGCAACCTGCATCTCTAGAACCGCCAGAGCTCCTCTGTGAGGACGAGAGCGTCAGGATCTGACGATGTCGGTCGCTTGAAGTCTCGTCGAAAAGCTGCCTACCGTGACGGCGATGGTTCTGCGCTTCCAAGAGAGGGCGCAGATGAAAAGGGAAGACGGTGAGGCGTACCCATCAGGGACCGAGACCGTCGCTGCCCCCGCAACTGTGAGCGGTGAGCAGCGCTCCAAGAAGCCACTGGCATCTCGGTGTCGGGAAGGCGGAGTGACTGCTAGGACCCGCGAGCCAGGAGACCTGCCATCGTCCTGAAACCTTTGACCGGGCGGGGTGCTTCGGTCGGGAGATGACGATGGCAGTGCACCGGCTCTCTGGGCGTCAACACAGCGCCTGTTCGCCTGTCGGTCGACGATCGCTCTCGATACCCCGCGCTTGCGGGGAGCCCCACGATGAGCGGTGTCGACCTGAGCGCGGCGGATGGTCCGTGGAATTCAGCGGTACAGGACCCTGGCGGCAGGTATTGCACCGCCACCAGGCATCAGCCTGACCGTCGTCCGCCGGGCCCCGCACTGATCGACAGCCAGCGTGCCCACCGTAAGGTCGTGCGGCGACGCGGCCGTCTCGGCACAGCATCGACGGTAAACGGCGTGGCCTGCATGGCGGGCCGCGATGATCCCTCAGCCCTCGTCCATTGGGCAGGTGGCACGGGAACAGATCGCGTGGAAGGGATGCATGAGACGGCAGCTCGCGACGCCGTTGTCGCCTGCGCCGCGCAAGATGCGATCAGCCAGGATTGCCGTACCAGTGCCGTCGCTCAGCCTGTCGGCCTTGCAGCCCTGACAACTGGGCGCCTTCCACCCGGCCCCACGGCAGAACGGTGTCCTCATGTTGGCGCTTGACGGGCACTCGGGATGCGCTGCCGCAGCGCTCTCGGTCGAGCATGTGGCCTGCCGGGCCCGCGACGGTGCAGCGCTGGTGGCCGAGGCTTCTCTGGAGGTCGCTGCGCAAGAACGCCTGGCCATCATCGGCCCGAACGGTGCGGGCAAGACCACGCTGATGAGGCTGATGGCCGGGCAACTTCAACCGTCGAGGGGTCGGGTCCTCCTCGGCGGTCGGGATCTGGCCGTGATGCCGCGCCGCGAACGGTCACGCCAGATCGCCGTCATGGCGCAGAGCGACCGGCCGGACCTCCGCCTGCGGGCAATGGACTATGTGGCGCTGGGGCGCATCCCGCATCTGCGCTACGCCGCGCGCGAGGTCCATGGCCGTGCCGTCGCTGACGCGCTCGACACTGTCGGGGCGGCGCATCTGGCCGAACGGCCGCTCTCGGCGCTCTCAGGCGGTGAGCGCCAGCGCCTCGCACTCGCCCGCGCCCTCGCTCAGGAGCCACGTGTGCTGCTTCTGGACGAGCCCACGAACAACCTTGATCCGCGGGCCCGGGCCGACCTGATCGCCACCGTCGCGGCGCTGGGCATCACCGTCGTCGCCGTGCTGCACGACCTGGCGCTGGCCTTCGATTTCGCCGACCGCATCGCGTTGATGGCCGAGGGGCGCGTTCTCGCCTGTATGCCCCCGGCCGAAGCGCTGTCGGATGCGCTCATTCAGGACGTCTTCAATCTCGCCGTCTTTCGGCTGCCGCATCCGCGCGACGGCCGGCCGATGCTCGTCTTCGACACCCCCAACCCTAAGGAGACCCCCCAATGAGAACACGCAAAGCCCTGGCAATCGTCCCGGCGCTTGCGGGCGCCCTGGCCGCCACCGGTGCCGCCGCGGACCACCCGGTGACCGTCGACAGCTGCGGCACCCCGCTCACCGTCGGTGCCGTGCCGGCACGCGCCGTGGTGCACGACCTCAACATGACCGAGATGTTCTTCGCGCTCGACCTGCAGGAACACATGGTTGGCGTCACGGGCATCACCGGATGGTACAAGACCGATGCCACCTTCGATGCGGCGCGCGGCGATATTCCCGAACTCGCGCCGAAATACCCGACGATGGAGAACCTGCTCTCGGTCGAGCCTGACTTCTTCTTCGCCGGTTGGTACTACGGCATGCGACCGGGCGGCGAGGTGACGCCCGATACACTGGCGGCCTTCGACATTCCGACCCTGGTTCTGACGGAGAGTTGCGTGCATCTCGACGGCGAGGTGGCGGCCGCCTCGATGGAGCTGCTTTTCGGCGACATGCTGAAGCTCGGCCAGATCTTCGACAAGCAGGCCGAGGCCGAGGCCCTGGTCAGCGAATGGCGCGAGGAGCTTGCCGCCATCGAGAGTGCCGTCGGCGATGGCCCGGCAACGCGCGTCTTCCTGTATGATAGCGGTGAGGACCAGCCCTTCACTGCGGGCCGCTTCGCGATCCCGACGGCGATGATTGCGGCCGCCGGCGGGGTGAACGTGCTGGAGGACTTCGAGACGAGCTGGGGGCGCACCTCCTGGGAAACGGCTGCCGAGCGCAATCCCGAGTTCCTGGTCCTGCTTGACTACCAAGACGGCACCGGCGCCCAGGGGTTGATGGACTTCCTGAAGGCCCATCCGGCGATGAGCGAGACCGACGCGGTCAAGAACGAGCGCTTCGTGGCGCTGCGCTATGCCGAATTGACCCCCGGCCCCGCGAATATCGAGGCAATCCGCAAGATCGCCGCCGCGATGCATGGGCTGGATTTCTGACGATGCAGCATCGGCGCGCCGTTGAGCCGTCGCGATGACCGCCGTTGACGGGGTGCTCCCGCGGGGCGCGGCCATGGCGCGCCGGTTCGTCATCGCGGCCGGCATCGGCCTTTTGTTGGCCGGGGCTTTTCTGGCATCGGTTGCGCTGGGTGCGACCCGGCTGTCGTTCGAGGAGGTTCTTGCCATCCTCCTCGGACCGGCGGGCGAGGCGCTTGGGCTCGACGCTCCCTCGGGCCCCATCGGGCGGATCGTGCTGGAACTCAGGGCGCCGCGCGCCATCCTGGCGGCGCTGGTTGGCGCGGGGCTCGCAGTCGTCGGGATGGTGCTGCAGTCGACGACGCGGAACGACCTCGCGGATCCGTTCCTGTTTGGCCTGTCTTCGGGCGCGGCGGCGGGTGCGGTCTTTGTGATCACCGTCAGCGGCGACATCCTCGGCATCTGGACGCTGCCGACGGCTGCCTTCGCCGGCGGCCTGGCCTCGGCGGCGACCGTACTCGTCCTCGTCTCGCGAACCGGCGTCGGCGGACCCGAGCGCCTGATCCTCGCTGGGCTCGCCGTTTCCTTCCTTTTCGCGGCGCTCACCAACTTCCTGGTGTTCTCCGGCGATCAGCGCGCCGCGCATTCGGTCGTCTTCTGGAGCCTCGGCGGCCTCGGCCTCGCACGTTGGGGCAATATCGGCTTTGCGGCAGGCGGGCTCGCGGTGATCCTCGCAACCGCCTTCGCGTTCCGCCATGCACTCGACGCGATGCTGGCAGGCGATGAGGCCGCCGAGAGCCTCGGCGTCTCACCCGAAAGGACGCGCATCGTCATGTTCGTCGTCGCGGCGTTTGCCACGGCGAGCTTCGTGGCGCTCTCGGGCGTGATCGGCTTCGTGGGCCTCATGGTGCCGCATCTGGGACGTGCGCTGGTTGGTCCGCTGCATGGCCCTCTGACCCTCGCCTGCGCGGGCGTGGGCGCCGTTCTTCTCCTCCTCGGCGACATCGCCGCACGCACGCTGCTGGCGCCGCAGGAACTCCCACTCGGCATCGTCATCGGTGCGGTGGGTGCCATCTTTGTGGTCGTCCTCGTCACGCGGCGCGCCTGACCTAAACAACCCGATCGCGCGGGTCGATGTCGCCCTGGGCTGCAGCCCACAGTGTCTCAAGGGCACGATTGGGTCTGCCGGTCGCGACCGCGGATGCTGGCGGCCACCCTGTCAGATCACGCCGAAGGCACGCAGCAGCATCGACAGGCCGCCAAGCACCAGCAGCCCTTCGACCAGTGCGGTGTGCAGGCGAATATGGGTGCGCGCGACGATGCGCGAGGCGAGGGCCGTGCCTGGAATGGTGCAGAGCCCCATAGCCAGCGCCAGCGCCGCGAGCTCGAGGCTGAGGGCGTCGAGCGCGCCGAAGATCACGGTCTTGGACAGGTTGACCACCACCGCGATCGCCGCGTCGGTCGCCAGCACCGCCGGTCCCAGCAGACCGAGGCCCATCAACGTCGGCAGGATCAGCATGCCCGTGCCGAGGATGAGTGAGGAGAGAAAACCGAACACCGCCCCGATCACGTACAGCGTCACCGGGCCCGCCGTGTACTTCTTCGTCGCGATCCAGCGCCGCAGCGGCACCGAGGCGATCAGCACGGCGCCGAGCAGACCCTGGATCGCGTCGCTGTCGAGCCGGACATAGAACTCGGCCCCGAGATAGGCCGCCGGCACCGAGGCGAGCGAAAAGCGGACGACCAGCCCCGGCTCCAGCGCATGACGGTAGAACCAGACGCGGCTGGCATTGTTGATCAGCATCATCACCGAGATGACCGGGATCAGGTTCTTCGGCCCGATGATCGGCGTGACGAACATCGCCACGACCAGTCCCGTTCCATAGCCCGACAGCCCACCGACCATGCCGCCGAGAAAGCAAACGGCAAGGCCAGCGATCACGGTCGAGAGAGGCATGTCGCCGATCGCGAGCGTCGACCCGGCGATGTCCTCCACAGGCTCAGGCCCCGAGGACGCGGAGGGGACCGGTATCGAAGGCGCCGCCGCCCGCCATCAGCGCGTCGGCCCAGTCGGCCAGGGTCGCAGCTGCGGCGCCGTCACGGCCGGCAAAGCGCAGGTTGGCCGCGCATTTCGCCTGCAGTTCGGCGCGGCTGAGCGGCGCCTGGGCGCCGCCGCGCAGGCAGGGCGCGCGAGCTTCCTCGATCCGGCCATCGGTGAGCCTGGCGCGGACATGGCCGGTGTAGTTCGCCGGATACTCGTTATCCGGGTCGACGACGAAGCTGACCTTGCCCGCCAGCGCCTGCACGGCCGGGTCGGCCAGCGCCTCGGGCGTGAATTCGGCCAGCCCGCAATCGCCGAAGACCAACCCGGCCGCCACCGTGTAGGGGCCCGAGAACTTGGCGGCATAGGGCGTGGGCGGGGCCTGCTTGGATGCCAGCGGCTCCCAAAGCCGGTGCACCGTACCCTCGCCAACCTCGCAGACGATCTCGGCAACACCGGCAGGGTCCACGCCGCGCTGTTTCAGGGCGATCGCGCAGTCGATATACGGCTGGGTCATCGTTCCGCAGGCGAAGGGCTTGAAGGCGAGACGCCCGCTCTCCCACCGGCTGCCGAGTTCGCCGATCAGTGGCTCGAAGCCGTGGTGATTGTTGTTGGCGAAGCCGTGGAAGAAGCCATGCGTCCCCTCGAACACGCTGACCGGCCCGGTGAACCCCGCACCGCCCAGCGCCGCCGCGCGCATCCCGCATTGAGCGGCCCAGCCCGCATGCAGCCGCTTGGTCGACGAGCCGTCGGCAAGATACTCGATGATCCCGGCGGCCATAGAGCCCGCGACGCCGAGGCTCATCATCGTCGCCTGCCGGTCCAGACCGCGCGCGGCCGCGACACCCGCAGCCGCCGCCATCGCGCCCAGCACGGCGGTCGGATGGAAGCCCGCCTTGTGCACGCTCTTATCCGCCACCAGGCCCAGCCGGCACATCACCTCGATGCCCACGGCGATGCCCTTGGCGACCTGCGATGCACCGAGGCTCCAGCGCTCGCCGGCCGCGATCATGGCGGGCACGATGACCACGCCCGAATGGACCGGGCAGCCCTCGAAGGTGTTGTCGTAGTCCTCGCCATGGCCGAGCGTGCCGTTGATTGCCGCCGCCGCTTCGGGCGCGCGGGTCTCGGCGAGGCCGAAGACCGTCGCGCTGCCTGGATCGTCGAAGGCCGAGCGGGCGGCGTTGCCATAGTCGGTGTCGAGTGCCGCGATGGCGAGGCCGATCGTGTCGAGGATGGTGTTCGCGCATCCATCCCGTGCCGCCTGAGGCAGGTCGGCGAGGTCGAACGCCACGATCCAGTCGGCGAGGGTTGCAGAGACGGTCGGCGCTTCAGCGTCCATGGCGTGCCTCGTTGTCGGAATGAGTGTCTCAGGCTCAACCGCCAAAGGCGGCCAGCCCGGTCATGTCAGAGTGGTCGCGCAGGCGCTCGATCCAGGTCTTCAGCGCCTCGGCACGCGCGTCACTCCAGCCGCCATGGCTGCAATTCGCGCGAAACTTGGCGTCGATCTCGGCGGCGCTCAACGGTTCGTGCTGGCCGCCCCGCATATGCGGCTGGTCGTGCGTGATGACGCTGCCATCATCCAGGTCGACGCGGATATGGCCCGAATAGTTGCGCGGATACTCGTTGTCGGGATCGACGACATAGCCGATCTTCCGCGCGAGCCTCAGGATGTGCGGGGCGTTGGCCTTCTCGTCGGTGAATTGCGCCAGGCCGGCATCGCCGTCGAAGAAGCCGACGGCCATGCAGAACGGCATCGAGAATTTGGCCGCATAGCCGGTACCCGGCGCGTGCTTGGCCGCCAGCGGCTCCCACAGACGATGGACCAGCCCCTCGCCCGTCCGGCAGGTGATACGGACGATCCGTTCGGGCTCGACCCCGTCGCGGGCGAGCCGGATCATGCAATCGATATAGGGATGGATCATCGTCCCGCAGGCATAGGGCTTGAAGACGATCCGCTCGGCATACCAATCCTGGCCGAGGCCGTCGGTGACATGACGAAAGTCCGGCATGCCAGTCGGCGCGAAGGCCTTGAAGAAGCCGTGCGGCCCGTCCAGCACCGTTCGCGGGGCCAGGAAATCGCCACGCGCGAGCGCCGCGGCCCGCAGGCCCGACTGCGCGGCCCAGCCCGGATGCAGCCGCTTTGTCCAGGCGCCGTCGCTCAGATACTCGATGATGCCCGACGCGAAGCTGCCGGCCAGTCCGAAGGCCCGCGTCAGCTGCGTCGCATTGAGGTCCATCGCGACACCAGCGGCCGCCGCGGCCCCCAGCGCGCCCACCACGCCGACCGGGTGAAAGCCTGCCTTGTGCATATGTCCTGGTGCGACGTGGTTGAGCCGGCAGACCGTCTCGAGCCCCGCGACGACGCCAAGCCAAGCCCGCGCGCCCGGCATCGCGAACCGCTCGGCCGCAGCCAATGCCGCCGGGATCGTCATCGCACCGACGCGGATCGGCGCGCCCTCCAGCGTGTCGTCGAAGTCCTCGCCATGGATGCCGAGGCCGTTGAGGGTCGCGGCGCCTGCGGCGTCGAACCGTCGGGCATGGCCGATGGCTGTGCAGGGTCCATCGGCATCCCAGTGGAGCGCGATCTGTCGGGCATAGTCGCGCGGTGCTGCCGTCACGCAGAGGCCCGCCGCGTCGATCATGTCGAGGGTCGCGACCCTCGACATGGCCTCGGGCACATCAGCCAGCCTCAGCCCGGACAGCCAGCGCGCGAGAGTTTCAGAGGCGGAAAGGGCAGGTGCCGCGTGGGTGGCAGGCAGGCTCATGCACCGTCATCCGCATCCTGCCCGGCGTCGCTTTCGGGCAGGCCGTCGGGGCGGGAGAGGACGACGCGCCGTTTGCCTTCTTGCACATGCGCGAAGCCTGCCTCGAACGCCGCCTGCGGGTCGCGGTCGTCGAGAGCGTCCACGATCACCCGATGCTCGATGTTCGAGCGTTCGAAACCGCCGCCATGCACCAGCCCGCGGGCGCGATAGAGATGCAGCCGGCTCACCATGCGGCTGTAGGTCTCGCGAAGGATCGCGTTGCCCGCACCCTCCACGATACGCTCGTGGAACGCGATGTTGAGCGGGTAATAGGCTTCGAGGTCGCGCTTCGCGCCGGCGCCGTCCATCTGCTCCAGCAGAACCCGCAACTCGGCCGAGAGGGCGCTGTCCATCCGATCGGCCAGAAGGCGGCAGGCGGTCCCGAACAGGCCCGCGCGCACGTCGTAGATCTCGACCGCATCGTGACGGGTGATGCGCTGCACGAAGACGCCGCGGTTCGGGATCTGCTCGACCAGGCCCCGGGCGGACAGCGCCTGCAGCGCCTCGCGCACCGGGCCGCGGCTCACGCCGAAACGTTCGGCCAGGGCCTTCTCGTTGACGCGCTCGCCCGGCTTCAGCGCCCCCGACAGGATGATCCGCTCGATCTCGTCGCGCAGCACCAGGCTGAGCGACGCCGTCTTCAGAACGGGAAGGTCATCAATCGACGTCATGCGGTCCCGGGCCATGGCGCGACGGTCGAGGATCATGTGCAGATTGTCAACGATCTGCACTCTGTGCGACCACTCCCCACAAGCGCCGGTGCAGACGAGAGAGGCGCGGACGGGAGGGGATGCTATGACTAACGGGACAGGGTCGGCGGCACGGGCCGGAAAGCTGGCGGGTCGCGTAGCGCTCGTGACCGGCGCTTCGCGCCGCATCGGGCGGGCCACCGTGCTGGGCCTCGCCGAGGCTGGTGCGGATGTCGTGGTTCATGCCCGGTCGAGCCGCGACGAGATCGAGGCTGTGGCCGAGGAGGCGCGCGCCCGCGGCGCGCGGGCGCTGACCGTGATGGGCGACGTGGCCAAGGAGGGCGATGTCGAGGCGATCTTCAAGACAGTCGAGGCGGAGTTCGGCCGTCTCGACATCCTGGTCAACAACGCTGCGATTCGAGGCCAGGCACCGTTCCTCGAGATGAGCTATGCGCAGTGGCGCGCGACGCTCGGCGTGATCCTCGACGGGGCGTTCCTGTGCTCGCGCGCAGCCCTCGGGCTCATGGTGCCGAACTGCTATGGCACCATCGTCAACCTGGGCGGCATGACGGCGCATACCGGCGCGATCAATCGGGCGCAGGTCTCCGCCGCCAAGGCGGGGCTGGTGGGGTTGACCAAGGCGCTCGCCATGGAGTTCGCCGACCGCGGGATCACGGTGAACTGCGTGGCGCCGGGCAAGATCGGCGGGCCGAGAGCGGCCAGTGCCGGCGTTGCCCCGAAAGTGCCGGGCGAGAAGATCCCGCTCGGCCGCGATGGCACGATCGAAGAGGCGGCCTTCATGATCCTGACCCTCTGCATGCCCGAGGCACGGTTCATGACCGGTCAGACCGTCCATGTGAGCGGCGGCCTCTATCTGCCCTGAGGCTGTTCAGCCGCGCGGTGCGAGCAGAGGTCGTAGCTCGCGGACATCGGCCACAGTATCGAGTGCACGCACCGTCTCGACCAGGCGGGCGGTTCGATCCGGGCCGAGCACCGGTTCGATCAGATCGCGCGCCTTGTCGGCCACCTGGTCGCCCGTCATCGGGTTGGCGGGCGTGCCGAGCACGGCGCGCGTATGATGACGGAGAACCCGACCATCGGTCGTCTCGACCGTCACAATCGCCTGTCGCGGCGGGCGCGCTTCGGTCAGCTCCGCGCTGGGTTCGGCAATGATGCGTGCGCGAAGTTCCTGGATTTGCTTGTCATTCATGCGCGCATGGTCATGCGCCGCAGCAAAGCCCAGCCCACCGTCGAGCAGCGTGACGGCGAGCAGGTATTGCAAGCAAACGTCAGGCATCGCGGCGTTGTCGACGATCTGGATGCGGTCGTCCGGCATGGTCGCCGTCAGTTGCGCAACGTTGTCTGCGCGGATGCCGTGTTCTGCCATCAGCACCGACAGCGCCTCGATCGCGGCCTGCACGGGCATGCCGGTGCAGTATTTCTTGATGCCGGCCTGCATGATCTCGAAGCGCGCGCCCAGCCCCGCGGTCAGCTCATTCGGCTTGGGATCTTGGGCGAAGGCGGACAGGAACGACACCGGGCCCGTCAGCGTGCCCGTGACCCCGGTCCAGCCGGCCTGCACCAGCAGCGCCGCCGTGACGCCGGCCCGGGCGCTCATGCCGCCGAAGTCATACGCCTTTTCGATATGGTCGTGGTCGAGGCGCCAGTACGGCACGCCGCCGGCCTGCTGCACGGCGTAGGAGAGCGCCCACTCGGCTTGTCTGGCATCCAGGCCGGCGAGCGCCGAGGCCGCGGCGGTCGAGCCGAAATTACCACCGATGCTGTGGGTCGAAAAACGCGCCGTGCGCGGGCTTGTCACGCCGAGCGCCATGACCGCGCGCGCGCCGATATCGTAGCCGAGGGCGACGGCCCTCACCAAATCGCTGCCGCTCCGCCCCTCGCGCTCGGCCATGGCCAGCGCTGCGGGAACGATAGAGCAGCCGGGATGGAAGCGCCCCTCCGCATGGCTGTCATCGGTCTCGTCGGCATGGGCTGCCATGCCGTTCGCAAGCGCTGCAGTAGGCGCGCCTGTCACAAGGCCCGGCACGATCGCCAGCGCCTCCTCCGGCCCGCCGAGGCGTGTGACGATCTCCGCCCCGGCCCTGCCGGCGGCTAGTGCGCCCCCCGACAGGATCGCCGCCAGGGTGTCGAGGATATGGGCCGTCGTCTTCGCGCTCACCTCGCCGGGGAGAGGGCGCGAGAGAGCCTCTGCGATATACTCGGCGACCTCGACGGTCGTCGTGTCTCCGTGATGTCCGGCCATCGCGTTTGCCTTGTGCGGTTATTGCAAATTGTCAGCAATTGACAACCAGCGGGGTGGGCGTCACCGTATCACGCGACAGGCGACGGTGGGTCAACCACCGCGCGGCGAGGAGAAAAGGGAGGACGCTATGTTCCGCGAGTTCGGAAAGCTGACGGCTGCCATGGCGGCAGCGGCGACCATTTGGGGGGGCGCGGCAGCCGCTCAGAACTACCCCCACGACACCGTGACGCTGGTCACGCATTCGCGTTCCGGCGGCGGCACCGACGTCTTCCTGCGCGAGATGGTGAAGTTCCTCGGCCCGAACATGGGCGTGAACTTCGTGGTCGAGAACGTGCGTGGTGGGTCGGGCGCCAAGGCGATGGCAAAGCTCGCAAGCTCGCCGGCCGATGGGTCGATCTTCTACGGGACGACGCCGACCTTCATCAACACCTCGCTGCTGGTGGAGCTGGAGAGCGACTGGACCGATCTGGAAGGCGTTGTGAACGTCTTCATGGACCCGCAGATCGTCTATGTCGCCGCCGACAGCCCCTACACGAACCTGACTGACCTCGTGGCGGCCTCGAAGGCCGATCCGACCTCGGTCCGCTTCGGGGTGACGACGCCGGGGTCGCTGGATCGCCAGGTGATGGAGCAATTCAAGGCCGAGACCGGCACGAACTCGCCCATTATCACCCATGACGGTGGCGGCGAGCTGCTGATCAGCGTCCTGAATGGCACCGTCAGCGTCGGCATCGGCGAGATCCAGGAACTGACCGCGCAGCTGGAGGCCGGCGAGGTGCGGATCATCACGACCTACACGGCCGAGCGACTTGAGCAGAAGCCCGACGTGCCGACCGCGCTCGAGCAGGGCTATGACCTCGTCATCAACAAGTTCCGGGGCATCGCGGGGCCCAAGGGCCTGCCGCAGGACATCAAGGACATGTGGCTGGCCGGGGTCGAGAAGACGCTTGCCGACCCCGCCTTCAAGGAATGGTACGAGGCGCAGAGCCTGGTGCCGACGGTGAAGCCCTCGGACGAGTACAACACGTTCCTCGCAGCCTTCGCCGAGGAACAGAAGGCGTTCTTCACCAAATACGGGATCACCAAGGACTGATCCCGAACGATCCCGCGGCCGGAGGCGTTTCCGGCCGCGGGACCACCCCGCCCTGCCCGGAGTGACTGTCATGCTGCACCGCGTACCGCGCGATGTCTGGATCGGTCTGGCCGTGATCGCGGGCGCCGGTTTCTACTGGTTAGGGGCCGATGGCATTCCGATCAGCCCGCTGGACGGCGCCGTGAATGCCGCGGCGATGCCAAAGGCGCTGGCCCTGGCGCTGGCCGTCTTGGGTGCGCTGCTGATCATCCGTTCCCTCTCGGTCGAGATGATGGCCGCGCGCGCGGGTGCCGCGCCCGCAGCAGCGCAGAGCCTGAGCGACGAGGACAGGCGCGCCAACCGCATCAAGCATCTGCGTGCGGCAGGCGTGGTCGTCATCGGCGCGGGCTATCTGCTGATCGTCACGACGGTAGGCTACATCATCAGCATCGCGGCCCTGATCACCGTGCTGGCCTTCTATATCGGCGCCAAAGCTGACTGGCGCCTGCCGGCCACCGCCCTGGGCATCGCGGTCGGCTTCTACGTCATCTTCGTGCAGTTCCTCGGCATCCCGCTGCCACCCGGCATCTTGCAGGCGCTCGGCGTCTGAGCGCCCGGTCCGAGGTCCGGGCCCCGGCAGCACGCGCGACTGCCAGACCTTTCAGGAGACACCCGATGGAAGGCATCAGCATCGCCTTCGAGGTCATGACGACAAGCCCGGCCGTCTTCGCGGCCATGCTGGGCGTGGCGTGGGGTATCGTCGGGGGCGCGCTGCCCGGCATTTCGCCGTCGATCACCATGGCCCTGCTGCTGCCCTTCACCTATGACATGGACCCGATCCCGGCGATCGTGCTGCTCGCCTCGACCTATGTCGGCGCCGAATACGGGGGATCGATCCCAGCGATCCTGATCCGGACGCCCGGCACCAACGCCGCCGCCGCGACGGCGGTCGACGGCTACGAGATGCAGAAGCAGGGCCGGGGCGGCGAAGCGTTGGGTATCAGCCTGGTCTCGGGCGTCACCGGCGGCGCGCTCGGCTACCTGTTCCTCGTGATCTTCACCGAGCCGCTTGCCTCGGTCGCGCTCGCCTTCTCCTTCCCCGCCTATTTCGCGCTCGGCGTCCTCGGTCTCAGCGTCATCGCGTCTCTCTCGGGCGACGGTCTGGTGAAGGGTCTGATTGCCGGCATCGTGGGCCTGATGATCGCGACCGTGGGTACAGATCCGCTGTCGGGCGTCGGCCGCTTCACCTTCGGGCAGGCGGAGCTCCTGTCGGGCATCCCCTTCATCTTGGTGATGGTCGGCCTGTTTGCGGTGTCCGAACTCATGGTCCAGGCCGGCAAGCCCGAGGGCGAGAAGAAGCAGACCGTGCAGACCCGCATCCAGCTGCCCACCTTCCGCAACTGGCGCAAGCTGTGGCGCTCGCAGGGCATCGGCGGGGGTATCGGCATCTTCGAAGGGGTCATGCCCGGCGCCGGCGGCTCGATCGCCGCTTTCATGAGCTATAACGAGGCGCGGCGCTGGTCGAGCGTGGCCGACAACTACGGCAAGGGCGAGCCCGAGGGCATCGCCGCGCCCGAGACCGCCAACAACGCCGTCGCCAACACGGCGCTGGTGCCGGTGCTGTCCTTCGGTATCCCGGGCTCGAACTCGACGGCGATCCTGCTCGGCGGGCTGTTGATCCACGGGCTGCAGCCGGGCCCGCTGCTGTTTCAGCGCGAGCAGGAGTTCGTCTATGGCCTGTTCGGGGGATTGCTGGTCGCGAACATCTCGCTGTTCCTGATCGGCATCCTGATGCTGACGCCGGCCATCTGGCTGGTGAACCGGCCGAAGCCCTATCTGATGGCCTGCATCCTGGCGCTCGTGTTCTCGGGCATCTACTCGATCAACCACTCGGTCTTCGATCTCTATGTGGTGCTCATCTGCGGTGCACTCGGCTACTGCATGCGGCTGATGGGCTTTCCCTTCCTGCCGATGGTGCTGGGCCTCGTGCTCGGCTATCTGATCGAGGCCAACTACCGCCGGGCGCTGGAGCTGACGGGCGGCAGCCACTCGATCTTCATCGAGGATCCGATCGCGCTCGGCCTGCTGACCGTGGCGGCGCTCTTCGTGGTCGGCTCGGCTGCGCGCGATGTCGTGGCCACGCGCAAGGCAGCGCGAGCGCGCGAGGCCGAAGGGGCCGGTTCGTGAACGACGCGGTGGGCGCGGTAGGAGGGCTGCACCACCATACCGTACAGCCCCATCCACCGGGCAAGCGACCGCCGCGTGAGGCACAGCTTGCCTGGGCGATCGCCTGCCTCGCGGCCGACGATGCGCCGCTGGACGATGATGCCGCCGAGATGGCGTCGTGCCGGCTGGTGGACGACTGGGCCTGTGCGCTGCCTGCGCTGAACCGGCCCCCCGTGCGCAGTGCCCGCGATCAGGCGCGTTGTTTCGCACGCAAGCGCGGTGCCAGCGTCCTTGGCCTTGGGCCAGGCGCCACGGTCGACTGCGGTTGGGCTGCCTGGGCCAATGCCACGGCCGTGCGCGAGCTGGATTTCCACGACAGCTTCTTCGGGCTCGATCCCAGCCATCCCGGCGACGTGATCCCCTCGGTCCTGGCCGCGGCCGAGCAGCTTGGCGCCTCGGGCGAGACACTGATCCGCGGGATCGTGACGGCCTACGAGGTGCAGACGGCGCTGGCCCGCGGCATCGCGCTGAACCCTTACCGCATCGACCACGTCGCCCATCTCGGCCCCGCCGTGGCGGCCGGTGTCGCGGCCCTGCTCCGCCTGCCGCCCGAAATCGGGTTCGAGGCGATCAACCACGCCGCCCATGTCTCGCTCTCGACGCGACAGGCGCGCAAGGGCCGCATCTCCTCGTGGAAGGCCTTCGCGCCCGGCCATGTCGGCAAGGCGGCGATCGAGGCGGTGGACCGCGCGATGCGGGGCGAGACCAGCCCCGCGCCCATCTGGGAGGGCGATTACGGCATCCTCGCCGTGCTGCTCGGCGGGCCCGAGATCGCCGTCGATGTGCCGCTGCCGCCACCGGGTGCGCCCTGCCGCGCCATCCTCGACACCTATCCAAAGGCGCATTCGGCCGGCTATCACGGCCAGGCGGTGATCGATCTCGCCCTTAGGATGCGGCCCGGTCTCGGCGACCCGCGCACCATCCGCTCGGTCGAGTTGCGCTCGAAACGCATGACCCATGTCGTGATGGGGGCAGGCTCGGGCGATCCGGACAAATGGGATCCGGGCGCCAGCCGCGAGACGCTGGATCACAGCGCGATGTTCATCTTTGCCCGCGCCCTCTGGGACGGCTGGTGGCATCACGAGCGCAGCTATGACCCGACGGCGATCGCCGCACCCGATTTCGTCTCGTTGTGGCGACGCGTGACGACGGTCGAGGATGCGGATTGGAACGAGCGCTTCGACCGGCGCGACGGGCTGGAGAAGGATCACGGTCTCCGCGCCGTGGTGACATTCGAGGACGGACGCATCGTGGAAGATGAGATTGCCGTCGCCGACAGTCATCCGCGTGGCGCGGCGCCCTGGACGCGCAGCGACTATGAGCGGAAGTTCGAAACGCTCACGGCCGACCTCGTCCCGGCCGGGGAACGGGCGCGCTTTCTCGAAGCCGCAGCCAGGCTGCGTCTGATACCTGCGGGACGTCTCGACACGCTGGCTGTCACCGTGCCTGAGAGCGCGATCGAGCGAGGCGCACCGGGCCTGTTCGACCGCACCGCCGGCGTGTGACGGGGCCAGGCACGCCTGCGGCCATTACACCGGCAGCGGCCTTCGAGGCGATCCGGTCTCGCCGCCCAGAATGGGTGCTGCTGGATATCCGCGAAAAGGGCGAGGCCTCGCTTGGCCAGCCTTTCGGGGCGATCAATCTGCCGTATAGCCGGCTCGAGATACCGGCGTCCGCCGTGATGCCGCGCCGCAGTGTCAGCATCGCTCTCATTGACGGCGGCGACGGCGTGGCATGCAAGGCCGCCAGACGCCTTGCTGCGCTGGGTTTCCACGATCTCGCCATCGTGGCTGGCGGCATCCCGGCCTGGCGCGCTGCGGGGTTCGCTTTGTTCGAGGGGGTGCATGTCGTCTCGAAGGCATTCGGCGAATGGGTCGAACGGCGCTTCGGGACACCATCCATCGCTCCCGAGGCGCTGATGGCCGCGCAGCGGGGGCCGCACCCGCCGCTGCTGCTGGATGTTCGGAGCGAGGCCGAGTATCACCGCTTCAGCCTGCCCGGAAGCCGCTCCTGCCCGAACGGCGAGCTTGTGGCGCGGTTCGACACGCTGAAAGCGCTGTCGGCGGCAGATGGGATGCCTGTCGCCGTCCATTGCGCGGGCCGGACGCGTAGCGTGATCGGGGCACAGACGCTGCGGGACCTGGACCCGGATCTCGACGCCGTGGCCGTGCGCGATGGCACGCAGGGCTGGCAGATCGCGGGGTACAGGCGCAACGACGCGCCGACTGCGCCAGCGCTTGCCGGGGCCGACGGCGAAGCCGCACGAGCCGCCGCTGCGACACTGATCGCGCGGTTTTCGCTGCCCGTCATCGACAGCGCCGCCGCCGCTGCAATGGCGACCGATGAGACGCGCACGACCTATTTCATCGATCCAAGGGGCGAGGGCGCCGAGCCGCCGACGCCCGAGGGCTTCCGACCAGCCCCGGCGACCGACCTGATCCAGCAGACCGACCGCTTCCTGGTCGTCCAGCGCGCCCGGGTCGTGCTGTGGGATCCGCTGATGGCGCGCGCCGCCTTTGCCGCGCACTGGCTGCGGCGCATGGGACACGAGGCCGTCGTCCTCGCGGGCGATCCCCCGCGCCTGCCCCGCCCCGATAGCCCTGCCCTTTGCATCCCGCCGACGATCGCGCCCGATGCGCTCGCCAGGTTTCTACGCTCCGGCCATCGCCTGTTAGATCTGCGTCCGAGCGCCGATCACGCCACGGCGAGGCCCACCGGCGCACGCTGGAGCTTTCGACCGCGTGTGGTCGAGGACGCGGGCCGCGCGCCGGTCATTCTGATCGGCACGGCGCAGGTTACGGCCTTGGCGGCGATCGACCTTCTCGATGCCGGCGTCACGCTCGCCGGTCGGCTGGGCGGCGATGTCGCCGACTGGCGCATGGCGGAGATCCCGCTGGAGATCGACAACGCCGTGCCGCCGCTCAGCGCCCGACCGGATGTCGAGCAATTCTGCGCCAACCGCCATCACGGCGACCTGTCGGCAGCCGCCGCCTACCTCGCTTGGGAACGCGGCCTGCTTGCCCGGATCGCAGCGGCGGGCCTCGATCCGGGGTGGCGTGCCTGATCGCGATGGGGACCGTTGTGCCGTTGTCTTCACGGTCGGGGTCGATTGCCCGGTGCTCACTCAGTTCACCAGGCCCTGCGTTGGCGCCGCGACTGGCTGGTCATCAGACGACGCCGCAGCGCCCTGGTGAGGAGGGAGCACCTTCCTTAAAGCGCGGACAGATCGTGCGACGCGGTCGCCTCACATTTGTGATGGCCCCCAAGCGGGCGTTCTGCTGTTCGCCGCGGACGTGCAGTACTCCGTTCTCGCCAACGGCGCATTCGAGATGCGTCGGGGTTTTCAGCTCGGTGGCAGCAGGTCGCCACCCCAGATCGGAGTGCGGGCGGCGAGCGTTGTCGTACCGACGCCAGGCCTCGATGAAGATCCGTGCCTCCTACTGATCCTGCCTCGGTCTGGTTGACGCCCGTGCTACGGCTTTGGAGCCAAGAGAGGAGTGTTCGATGGCGATCAAGAAGCGGCGTCTTTTTCCTGAGAGCTTCAAGCGGCAGGCGGCCGATCGCGTGGCGAACAGTGGGTTGCCGATTGTGCGCGTCGCCGAGGAGCTCGGCCTGCACGAGACGCTGCTGCGGCAATGGATGAAGTAGTTCGCGGCGCCCCGTCACGCAGGCGGAGGCCCCGACCCCGGCGGACCTCGCCGCGGGGAGTGAGCCATTGAGGCGCCATCGGTTCGAGCCCGATGGCGAACGCGACTGAAGCGCGAGCTGGCCCGGGCGCAGATGGAGAGCTTGTTCCACACGCTCGAGGTCGAGCGCGTCTATACAACGAGGGACGAGGCGCGACGCGACCTCTCCGCCTACATCTAAGGCTTCTATGATTCCCGGCGACGGCACTCCGGGATAGGCTACCGTTCAACGGCCGACATGGAGCAAAGGGCGGCCTGACCCAGTCCACCTTTCAGGGGCAGGCTCATTCGCGGCCATGGGACGCCGTGTCAACGAGTTTGAGACTCGGTGCTCTCGTAGCCCAGAGCTAACCGTGGAACCCTTCCGGTCAGCGAGTGGTCGCTTCTGCGACGCTGCGGCGTCTTCTTGTGGAAGTGAGCAGGTCGCCTGAGAAGTCCCGTCACTGGGAGGCTGGAATGCGTTTAGAGGTCTCTGATCTTGACGTTTCGACGCGTCAGATTGCGATCTCGGGATCGATGGACGATCCGACCGTGAGACGCTTCAAGGCATCGTTTCAACGGGCTGTCCGCCGGGTCGACTCGGATATCGTGCTTGAGATGTCGGCGGTCTCGTTTGTCGGCGCGGCCGGCATCTACCTGCTGCTTGCGACACGGACTGCGCTGGCTGAGCATGGCCGGAGCCTTGTCGCCTTCGGCTGCAAGCCCGACATCGCGGACTTGATCAGACTTGTCGTCCCGAAGAGCCTCCTGCCCGTTTTTGCGACCAGACGCGACGCTCTTCGTTTCGTCGCGGCGCAGCGTCTGAGACTGACAGACGCGCCCGAGGCCAGTATCGCCGCGGACAGAACCCGGCCAGTCGACCCCCCGGTCGTGCCCGCCGAAGATCGCGGTTCAACAAGGGCCAGATGCGTCGCTGCCGCCTGACGGTCACCACTCGTGCGATGCCTCCCTCAAAGGTTCTGAAGATCACCGTCGGACAACCAGCCGCCTCGTGGTTAGGCCGGGTGGCACGCACGGGTGCACCATCTAGCGTCGTGCCAACGCGACGCAGGCAACGCTGCGCGGGTAACGTAGGGCATTCATCCCTTCCCTATCGGACTACCCGCTCTGGTTGGGCCAAGGCTCGTCGGCGTCTCTAGACTGTCTCGGGGACGGGTGGGCGTATGCCGAACGCCGATTTAGGGCGTTGTCCGTTGCCATTGCGCCGACAATCCGTAACCGCGGCCCGGGCATGCGGTAGCGACGGGAATTCCGTCTCGTTCAGATGCTCGTCGCTGAGCCGCCCGACGGCGCTCCTCACGACGGTGTTCTGACGTGCTGTGCAGCGTTGGCCTGCGTGTCGCGATGCGATCACGGGTGGGCGCGGATATGAGCGCCCAGCATATCGGCGTAGAGCAGCGGTTCCTTCAGCGGCCAAAGGTGGTCGCGACCCTGGAGCAGGACGCCGCGGACCCTGTCGTGTTGACGCTCAAGCCGGGCAGGCATGCTGCTGATCGACGGGGGCTCGCCATCGGCCGCGATCGCCAGTGTGGGGAGGCGGACTGCAGCGTGCTCGAACGGCGATTTGAAATCGACGACCTGCCGGCCCGCTGTCCGGATCGTGCCCGACGAGACGGTCTTGGCGCAGGCGACATAGCGACGGGCGACCTCCTCATCGCCAAAAACGCGGGCGAACAGCTTCAGGAGTGGTGGGACGCGGAACATCATCCCGCCGGCGACGAAGGCGAGCTTCACGAGCGCCGGGAAGCGCATCGAGCCCAGATGGAAGCCCGAGAGCACGGCGCTGCGAAAACGCTCGGGCCGCTTTGCGACGAGGACCGAGCCGATATAGCCGCCGAGTGAGTGGCCGGTGATATGGACGGGCCGCCCGGCCACCAGCCTGTCGACGAGTTCACTCACGCGGGCGGCCGTGTCTTCGATCGAGCGCCACGCGATCTGGGCGCTGTCGGCATGGCCGGGGAGGTCTGGCACCAGGGCCGCGTACTCCGGCAGGGCGGCATGCACCGGTTCCCAGCACCACCCCCCGACGCCGAGACCGTGCAAATACAGAACCACTGGCGCCGGGTCGGCGGGTCCGGTCAGGTGATGGGCGAGCATGGGCCTGAACCTCGTCTGCGGGCGCCGATGGTCCGGTCGCCTTCTAGGGGTTGCCTGAGGTGTCCGGGCGTCATGAGCCTAGCCTCACCTCGGTGCCAGCGTGGCCGCCTCGATGCCACCGACCTCCGGCGTTCCGTGCCATGGGTAGCTTTGTCATGTCGCCGTCAGCCCTGTACCGCTGCAGCATGCGGCGAAGACGTCATCCCAGTTCTCGACGTTGAGATGCCCAGCCCCGGTGACCCAATGGAAATCGACACCGGGGATGTGGCGCTCCAGATAGCGGCCCATGTTTCTGGGGACGAAGACGTCCTCGTCACCCAGCCATATCCGTGTCGGCACCCGTACCGATGCGATGTCGAAGCCCCAGTCCGTATAGGCCAGATGTGCCTCGTGAGCGGCGCCGCGACTGCCCTGACGAAAGGCCTCGCGCAGTGTCGCGCGGAAGATGGCTGCGAGGACAGGCTGCTTCAGCGCGTCCTGATCCGGCGCTGAGACGGCTCGGCTCAACAACGCGAGGAACAGCCCTGGCCACCAGCGCGCCACCCATCCCATCGGTGCGAAACCGAGCCGCATCAGCCAGGGCACGCGACGCGCCGCGTGGGCGAAAGCGCGATCCAGCGGATTGAGGCTTTGCGCGATCTCTGCTGAGGCGACCGGTCCCCAGGGGCCGAGGGCACCGATGAAGGCTAGCCGCTCGGGGTCGATCGCTGCGCCACAGGCAAACAGATGAGGGCCGGCGCCCGAATGTCCCGCAACGCCGAAACGGTCGATCTTGAGATGGTTGGCCAGGGCCAGGATATCGCCGGGCCAATCCACGAAGCGCCTGCCGGGTTGGAAGGTCGATCGTCCGAAGCCGGGCCGGTCGGCCGCAATCAGGTGCAGTCCGTGACGCCTGGCGGCCGCGTCGGCGAAGGCGCCCTCAAGCCGCGCGCTCGGCGTGCCGTGACAGTAGAAGACGGGAAAGCCGGCGCGGTCGCCCCAATGCGTAAAGGCAAGTGCCCGGCCGTCCGACAGGCGCAGTATCTCCGGCTTGTCGCGGGACACGGTCTCTGCACTCAGCAGAAGGGTGCGGTCCTCCATCAGTCGGTCTGGGCCGCGTGAAAGCCTGGGCTCGGTGCGCCGAGCATGAAGACGCTGAGCTTCGCGGCGAGCACGAGGAGGAGGATCGCGAAGACCTCGCCACCGCCGGTCAGCCAGAACACGAGCGGCAGTTCGACAAAGTGCACGACAATGAACGGAACGCGGAGATGAGGCCGCCGGCGCCACCAAGCGCGCACGGCTTCAGCCGAGTTGGCCACGACCCCCGCCGTCCAGTCCAAGACGAGAAGGGCCAGCAGCGCGGTCTTCCCGTCGATCCCCAAGACGACCAGCGTCAGTGCCGCGGAGGCTGCGCCGAGTGCATAGCTGCTAACCAACTGGAACGGCGTCGGATTGTGGCCGTGTAGCGCTGCTAGCATCATGATCTCCATGGTGGCCCAAAAACCGAACCACCGGTCGGCATGGAGCCCTGTAGCACCTGCTACATTGTGGGAATTTGTAGCGCTCGCTACAAGACCCGATGGGTCAGGATACGGAAAAGCGACGCCAGCTCATCGGCCGGATGTCGGGTCACCTTCTCGAGCATGGACTGGCCGGTTCGGGGCTCCGTGCCTTGGCCCGTTCGGCGGGTACGAGTGACCGAATGCTGCTCTACTACTTTGCGGACAAGGATGAGCTGCTCGCCGCCGTGTTTCGGCATCTCGGTGAACAGCTTCAGGCAAGACTCGCGGCCGATGTTCCCGTCAACCGCGTCGATGCGGATCGTTTGCTTGAGACACTGTGGGCGCAAAGCCAGGACAGAGAGGTCCAAAGACACTCCACGCTTCTGGTCGAAATGGCCGCGGCCGCCGTTCGACACGGCGAACCCTACTCGCACGCGGCGCAGGTGATCGCCGCGCATTTCCAGGATTGGATCGCGGCCCATCTGGATCTCGACAGCGACGCCGAACGCCGAAGGGCCGCTTATCGGATCATGGCTACGCTTGACGGAATGGCATTGTTGCGGGCGCTCGGTATCGACCCCCCGTAGCCATGGACCCATGTGCCGATTGGCCCGCGCACACCGCGTCGCTGCTCGGCGGTGCGCGTCAATCCCGCAGGTCTCACGGGGGACGGCGCTCGCCCCGCTATTCGTTGCCCCGTCGACACTTGGCGTCGCCGTGCGGCGCCGGCGCCAAGTGCCGCCGCATGATCGCCGCGCGTTGTCGTCGGTGCCATGAGACGCCGACCGAACGCGAAGAAGGTGAGGAGAAACAGAGGCCTCGTGGCGCCGAACATCACGTCAGAGGGGCCGGCGGCGAGGGGACCGAGGGGTGGCACCCGACCACAGACCTCACATTCGTGTGAGATGGCAGGGCAGCCGCCCGTTACCGCCGTCCCAATGCGGCGGAGAGGGAGCATATAGCATCAGGCGTCCACATGATGGAGGGCGCTGCCAAGCAGCGGGGCGTTGCTTCGCGTCGAGATGATGGCCGGCACTGACGTCTTCACACCAGCGGCTAGTGACATAGCGCCCATGACACCGTCGATTGGCTCCGACTACGTAAGCGACGACCCTCGCACGAGGCTCAAAGGGTCATCGCCAGTATGACGACGTCCGCTTTCGCACTGGTCACAGGCGCTGGGCGCATAGGTACTGGGCGCATTGGTACTGGGCGCATAGGTACTGGGCGCCCAGACGCGGCGCCGCTGCCGCAACCCCGCTCGCAACCCCAGTCGCGACGAGAGGCGCCGCTGTGACCGCCCTCATCGACGGTTATCTGTTCTACGAGATCGCGGCGCTGCTGACCCTCGCCGCCGTGGTCGGTCTCGTCGGGCTGTTCCTGCGCCAGCCGCTGATCGTGAGCTTCATCGCGACCGGCATCCTCGCAGGCCCCGCCGCGCTCGATTTCGTCCGCGCGACCGAGCCGGTCGATCTGCTGGCCGAACTCGGCATCGCGGTCCTTTTGTTCCTGGTCGGATTGAAGCTAGATCTAGGGATGATCCGCAGCGTCGGTTCGGTGGCGCTGCTCACAGGCCTCGGCCAGGTCGGCTTCACCACCGCCTTCGGTTTTCTCATCGGCGTGGCGCTGGGGCTCGACACGGTCACGGCGCTCTATGTGGCCATCGCGCTGACCTTCTCGTCCACGATCATCATCGTGAAGCTGTTGTCCGACAAGCGCGAGATCGACTCGCTGCACGGGCGGATCGCGCTCGGCTTCCTCATCGTGCAGGATCTTGTGGTCGTGCTGGCGATGCTCGCGCTCTCGGCCATCGGCGCGGGGGCCGAAACGATGGGTGAGGACGGCGGCGACGGCGCCCTCTGGACGCTGGGCGGCGGTG
>JBCCSW010000006.1:0-29184 GCA_039199465.1 Pseudomonadota bacterium | reverse complement strand
GTCGGTGTGGCAGATGCCGGTCGCCTTCAACTCGACCAGAACCTCGCCCGCCCGGGGGCCCTCCAGATCGACGTCGACCACCTCCAGCGGTTTGCCCGCTTCGAAGGCCACCGCGGCCTTGGTGCGCATGACTGTTGTCCTTCGCTGTCGCCGGGCGGCGGCGCCGCGTCGGCTGTCTTATGATTGGAGCGCGCAGTTCGCGTTGGACTGCCGCTGCGCGAGCGTATCACGGGCGCGCCGCCCGGCAAGGCACCCCGGCAAGGCACCCCGGCAAGGCGCCCCGGCAAGGCGCCCCGGCAAGGCGCCCCGGCAAGGCCATGCCGTCACTCCGGCTTTGCCAGCGCTGTCGTCGGGCCAACATGGTTCGAGACGGCATCCGTTCGCACCCGGTGACCGAGAGCAGATGCAGACGCGACTTGAATGGGATATCGTCTCGGAAGGTGCGGGAGGCTTTGGGCGGTTTCGATGCCAGCATTCTGGAAGGCGGGAAGACGCGGTGCCCGCCGCGCTGTCGGCGGTGCGCTGATGCTGTCGACCGCAGTGCTCGCGGCGTGCGACGAGCCCGACAGAATCGCGCTGGAGGAGGCGATCGCACAGGGCAAGGCCGCGCTGGCGGCCGGAGAGGTCATGGCGGCGCGCCGGTCCTATTGGCGCGCCACGGTGATCGATCCCGGCGCGAAGGCGCCGCTTCTGGCCCTCGGCAACCTGGCCGAGGAGGAGAGCAATCCCGGCCTGGCGCTGCTGCACTACCGCCGCGCGACCTATGCCAAGCATCCCGGCGCGGCGCCGTTCCTGAACCTCGCACGCATTTATGCCGAACGTGGCGATCTCGACCGTGCGCTGCGCTTCGTGATCGCGGCCTTTCGCTACGAGCCGGAGAACCCCGCCGTGCTGGCGCTCAAGGCCGAGATGCTCGCCCGCCTCGGCCTTGCCGGCACGGCCATCGCCAATGCCGAGGCCGCAGTCGCGGCCGCACCCACCGACGTGGCGGCGACGCGCGTGCGGGTCGGCCTTGAGGTCGCGGCCAACGGGCCCGCCGCCGGCCTGCAGCTGCTCCGCCTGCAGCCGGCGCGCACGGCGCCCGAGATGGTCGCGCTTGCGATCGATCTGCATGACCGGCTGGGCGAGCCCGAGGAAGCGATCGACCATCTCCGCTCGAAAGTGGCGGTCTGGCGGGCGGCATTGCTGAGCGCGCCCGTCGATGCAGCCATCGACCCGCCTGACGATGACGCGAGCCTGGCGCAACGCGAGGCGCTCGTGGTCGATCTGGCGGAGAGGCTGCTGCACCGCGGCCGGCCGGCCGAGGCGATGGAGGTCCTGCGTCGTTGGTTGCGGGCGGCACCGGTCGCCACGCGCGCGGCGAACCGCCTTGTCGATATGGCGCTCGCCACCGGTGGGTTGCCGACTGCCGAGGCAGAGCTCGCCGGCGTGTTCGCTGCGAAGCCGATCCCCGAGACCCCGGCACCGGGACTGTTTGCCGCCTCGACCGATGCCGCGGAGGAGGCGGCGGCGCGGCGTGCTGTGCTCTATGCGCTCTGCCGGGCGCGGCTGCTGATCCTGGCCGGCCGCACCGCCGAAGCCGCCACGCTGATCGAGGATCCCGAGACCACCGCGGCGCTACCAGAGGTCTCGACCGACCAACTGCTTGCCATGGCGGCGCATTGGTCGGCCGCCGGCGCCGAGGGGCGGGCGCTCTCGACGCTGACCATGGCCGCGCTGGATCGGCCCTTCGAAGGCCGCGTGGCGGCCGCACTGGTCGCCGAGGCGATCCGCCAGGCAGAGGCGCCATCGGCCCTTGCCGCGCTCGACGCCGCGGTCGTCCGCGCCAACGCGGCGTACGCACCGCCAGAAACGCTGGTCGCGCTGTCGACACTGCAGGCCGCCACCGGCAACCGAGAGGCGGCACGCCGCAGCCTGGAAACCGCGCTACAGCGCAGCGCCGAGGACGAGGCGACGCTGGCCGCATCCACGCGTCTCGAGGTGGCGACGGGCCGGTCGGCTGCAGCACGGCGGCGCATCGCGACGCTCTGGCGCGAGCGCTCGGCATCGGCCGGGCTGGCCGAACTGCATGGCGGGGCACTGCTTGCAGCGGGATCGGTCCAGGCGGCGACATCTGTGGTCGAGACCATCGCAACCGATACCCGGCGGCGGGGCGTGCGCATGCCGCTGGCGGCGCTGGCCGTCGATATCGCGCTGCATGGCGTCGGCGAACGGCCGGGCGACAGGATCGCGGCGCTGGATCGCCTCGTCGCCGACACCGCATCGGCGCCCCAGCCGGCCGTGATCGCCGAGGCCGCGCTCCGCACGCTTGCGCTGATCGGCCGGGACATCGACGCGACCGCCATCGCCGCTGCGGCACGCATCGCTGCGACCGCCCGAGCCGAAGCGCCCGGCGCCGATACCGGATGGCGCCTCGCCGCGGCGCTGGCCCCCGACCCGGCCGGTGCGCTGCAGATCCTCGATGCGGGCATGCAGCGCGTCAGCATGACCACGGCGCTGCGCGAGCATCGCGCGCTGGTGCTGGAGGCGATGGGCGAGATCGAGGCCGCCTATGACGAGCGCGTTCTGTTGTTCGCGATCACGCCGACCTCGGCGCGGAAGGTGAACAACATGGTCAGCTTGGCGATGGAGCGTGGCCCGCTGAGCGCCGAGGAGATCGAGCACCTCGCCGCCCTCGCCGCCCGGCTGCGCGGGAGCAATGCGCCGGAATACCTCGACACACTCGGCTGGCTGGCGGTGCGTCGCGGGGACACGCTCGCCGGCCTGGGCCTGCTGGAACGTGCGGCGACGGGGCTGCCGGGCGTGCCGTTGGTGCTCTATCATCTGGGTGTGGCGCAGATGCTCGCCGGTCAGGTGGATGACGCCGCCGCAACAATGAGGCAGGCGCTGTCGCTCGACAGCCACAATGTCTTCAGATACCACGCTTATGCCGAGCGGGTGCTCAACGGCCGGTTGCACGATCCTGAACTGCTTTTTCAGACGCGATAGCGGCCGGCGGCACGGGGAAGAGCGTTAGCTGGACGGGCCGCAGGGCAGATGTACGAACGCTTCTATGAACTCGATGTCAGGCCGTTCCTGACCGTACCGGACCCGAGCTTTCTGTTCTGGTCCGAGGGTCACGAGCTCGGCTACACGATGCTGCGCTACGGCATCGAAACGCGCGCGCTGATCACCGTGATCACGGGCGAAATCGGTGCGGGCAAGACCACCCTGCTCCGCCACATGATGAATGACCTGCCCGAGGACGTGACCATGGGTCTCGTCTCGAACATGCAGGAAGGTCGCGGCGACCTGCTGCACTGGGTCATGATGGCACTGGACCAGGATTTCGACGACGAGCCCTATGTGAAGCTGTTCAAGCGCTTCCAGGATTTCGTCATCGCGAAATATGCCGAGGGCCGGCGCGTGATGGTCGTGATCGACGAGGCGCAGAACCTCTCGGTCAAGCAGCTGGAAGAGCTGCGCATGCTCTCGAACATCAACGCCGACCGCGACGAGCTGCTGCAGATCGTCCTGGTCGGCCAGCCCCAGCTGCGCGACCTGCTCGCCCGGCCCGAGCTGATGCAGTTCGCCCAGCGCATCGCCGCCGATTTCCACCTGCCCCGGCTGACCGCCGAGGATACGACCAACTACGTGCGCCACCGCGTCCAGGTCGCGGGCGGGCGCTGGGACATCTTCCCGCCGCGCACGTGCCAGCTGATCCATGAGGTCACGGGCGGTGTGCCGCGCCTCGTGAACATCCTCTGCGACCTTGCGCTGGTCTACGGGTTCTCGAGCGAGCGGCAGGTGATCGACGAGGATCTGCTTTGGGAGTTCCTCTCATCGGTCAGGCGGCACGGCATCTATCAGCATCTCTCGGGGCGCAGCAGCCTGCCCAAGCTGGTGGTGACCGAAGATGGCAAGATCAGCGAGCCGCGCCCAGGCGCGGCCGGGCCGCGCGACGGTGCCGGTTTTTGAGCCGGTTTCGGCACGGCTCATGCCGCGCCGGGCTGCAGCGTGAGGGTGTGCGTCAGGGCAGGTAGTGGTGTCCGTGCTGGAGAGTGATCCCTCGGGGGGAGGGTGAGGTCATGAGCGACATGGAACGTCCGATCGACGTTCGCGACTACATCGACGCCGTCCTGCGGCGGTGGTTGCTGTTCGTCATCCTGGTCCCGCTGTTCGGACTGGGCGGCATCTTCGTGGCCTATGTCCTGCCTCCGGTCTACGAGGCCCGCGCGCGCATCCTTGTCGAAAGCCAGGCGATCTCGCAGGAGCTGGTGCGCTCGACCGTGACGTCGAACGCTGCCGAGCGTTTGAAGGTGATCGAGCAGCGCCTGCTAACCCGGCGCAACCTGCTGCAGGTGATCGACGACCTCGACGTGTTCCGCAACGAGACCTCGATGACGCCGACCGAGAAGGTCGAGCAACTTCGGGGCGGCACCAGCATCCAGCCGGTGGCGACGGGCCGCGACGACAACGTCACGGCCTTCACCATAACCTATCAGTCCGCCGATCCCGAGCAGGCGGCCGCCATCGTCAACGAGTTCGTCGCGCTGGCGCTGGAGGAGAACGTCCAGGCCCGCAGCCGGCGCGCGGCCGAGACGAAGGATTTCTTCGCCGCCCAGGCGGATCGCCAATTGGCCGAGCTGCAGGACCTGGAAGAGACCATCTCGCAGTTCAAGCAGACCCACTCCCTGTCCCTGCCGGGCACGCTGCAGTTCCGTGAGGGCGAGCTTTCCAACCTGCAAAGCTCGATGTTCGACCGCGAGCGCGAGCTGTTGCAGTTGGAGGAGTCGCGCCGCCAGATCCAGCTGACGCTGGACACCGGCATCAGCATCGAGAGCGTGTTCGACCAACTCTCGGAACAGCAGCGCGAGCTGCGCGAGCTGGAGCGCCAGCTTCTGGTCAAGCGCGCCGTGTTCGCCGAGAGCCATCCGCAGGTCCGCTCGCTCGTCGCCAGGATCGACGCGCTGGAGGCGGCGCTGGGCCCACAGGCCAAGACCCGCGCCGAGGAGCTGATCGCCAACCGCCGCGGTGAGCTGGAGCGCGAGCTGGCCCTCATCAACAACCGCCGCGCGCTTCTGGAGAAGCAGCAGTCCGACGCGCTGTCGAAGCAGCAGACGCTGCGCGAGGCGATCTCGAAGGCGCCCGAGGTCGAGATCGAACTCGCCGCCATGGAGCGACGTTACGAAGGGCTCGCCCAGCGCTATGAGGAAACGCGCCAGAAGCTGGCCTTTGCCCAGACCGGCGAGGAGCTGGAGGTCAACCGCCAGGCCGAACGCTTCGAGGTGATCGAGCAGGCCGAGCGCCCATCATCGCCGATCGCGCCGAACCGGCGGCTGATCTCGGCATCGGGCTTCGCGGGCGGCATCGCGGCCGCCTTCGCGCTGATCATCTTCGCCGAGCTGGTCAATCAGAGCGTCCGCACCGCGTCCGACCTGGAGCGGTCGCTGAACCTGAGGCCGGTCGTCACCATTCCGTATATCGAGACCGAGCAGGAGGTGCGCCGCCGCGTCTGGCGCCTGCGCATCGCGATCCTCACGGGCCTCATCGTCATACCGTCGATGCTCTATGCGATCGACCAGTACTACCTGCCGCTGGAATTGCTGATCGAGCGGGTCCTGGAACGCACCGGCGTCATGGGCTTTCTCGAGACCGTCCGCGAGCGTCTGGCCAGATAACATGAGGGGGCCGATCCATGGTTGAACGGCTGAAGGACGCCATCAGCAAGGCGCGGGCACGGCGCGACGGCGTGCCGGGCATCGCGACCACCGGGGCGCCGCTGTCGCCTGGTCAGCAGGGCGCGACGCCTGCCGGCCAGATCGACGAGTTGTGGAACAACCTGACCGAGCTGCCTATCGACGCCGACCGCATGCGCCGCGAGCGCATCGTCGCGTTCCAGAAGACCGATCCCAGCCACGTCACCTTCGACGTTCTGCGCACCAGGCTTCTCAAGGTGATGCGCGAGAACGGCTGGAACCGGCTGGCGATCACCTCGCCGACCAAGGGCTGCGGCAAGACCGTCATCACGATGAACCTCGCGTTCTCGCTGTCGCGCCATCCGAACTTCCGCACCATGCTGATCGACATGGACCTGAAGGCGCCGCGCATCGCTTCGGTGCTGGGGGCGACCGGCAAGCGGCAGATCTCGTGGTTCCTGACCGGCCAGACCCCGCCCGAGACCTATGCCAACCGGATCGGCGAGAACCTGGCCGTCGCGGTGAACAACACCCGCGTGCGCGACAGCGCCGAGCTGATCGAGAACCCGCAGACCGAGGCGTCGATCGCCAACGCGCAGCGCGTGCTGCGCCCCGAGATCATGCTGTTCGACCTGCCGCCGATGCTGGTGAACGACGATGCGCTGGCCTTCACGTCGATCGCCGACTGCGTGATGCTGGTGATCGCGGCAGGCGAGAGCAGGGCGGCCGATATCGACGAATGCGAACGGCTCTTGTCGGCCAATGCCAATTTCCTCGGCATCCTGCTGAACAAGCACCGCGACCCGCGCCGCGATCCCTACTCTTACGGCTATGGCTACGGGTATGGCGGTTACGGCTATGGCGGCGGTGGCGGCTACGGCAACGAGCGCGGCTGACACGTCCAGTCATCGTCGGCCCGCAGGGTTGGGCACTGGCCGCGCAGCGGCGGCTGTCCAACCTCGTCAACGCCTGGTCGCCGACGCGCGCCGGCACACCCGCTTGAGGCCGCCCAGGCCTGTTGCGCCCTAGCGTCACTCGGCGCGCGAATCGCAACGACCGGCTGTGCTGTTTCGCCCCCGCATGGGCAGCCCGCCCAAAGATGCTGTTACTGACGGCAACCGCTAAAGGAGGGTGTCCTCATGCGCTTGTCCCTAGTCGTTTTGGTATTGACCGCGTTCATCCTGCCCGCCGCCGCCCTGGGGCAGAGCGCCGATGCCGGCGACGATGACGCACCCGTCGTGGACGAGGGCTTCGTGCTGCGCCCCGGCGACGTCCTCAGCGTGTCGGTCCTCGAGGACGCCAATCTCAACCGCCAGCTGCTGGTCCGCCCCGATGGCAAGGTCACGATGCCGATCGCCGGTACGATCGATGCGGCCGGCCGGACGCCCGAGCAGTTGCAGCGCATCATCCTCTCGCGCCTGTCGCGCGACTTCATCACGCCGCCGACCGTCGACGTCTCGCTGGCCTCGCTCGGCCTCGCCAATCAGCAGCGCGAGCAGGACGGCGTGGTCGCCGAGGAAGAGCTGGAGGCCGGCTTCGTCTACGTCATCGGCCAGGTGACGCGTCCCGGGCCCGTGCCCTTCGAGGTCGAGAAGCCGCTGGACGTGCTGCAGGCCCTCGCCGTCGCCGGTGGGGTCAGCCCCTTCGCGGCCGTCAGCCGCATTCAGGTCCGCCGCCGCACCGAGATCGGCGAGGAGGTCCAGCTGTTCGACTACGAGCGGATCGAGGACGGCGTGATCGGCGAGATCGTGACGCTGCAGGACGGCGATGTCATCGTGGTGCCCGAGCGCGGCCTCTTCGAATGATCCGACGACGATCCCGCCGCGCGGTCGGCTGCGGGGTCGACCGGCTGCCCTCGCCCCGCGTCGCGGCATCTGCGATGGCGTTCGCGACGGCTGCAGCACTGCTGACCGGCCTGGCCGCCGGCGGCGCGGCAGCGCAGGACTGGCAGGTGACCGGCCGCCTCTCGCAGGAGCTGTCGGCCGAGACCAACCGCGGCCTCGACAGCGATCCCGAGGCGAGCGTCGGCTCGACGACCACGCTCTCGCTGACCGCGGGGCTCGACACGCCGCGGACGCGGTGGACCCTGGGCAGCAGCGTGAGCCTGCGCGCCTTCACCGGCGCGGAAGAGGATGACGACGTCGATGTCGTCTCGCCGGCCTTCAACGCGGGCGTCGCCCATCGCGGCATCGGCTGGGATCTTGGCGGCTCCTTCAGCTTCCGCCGGTCGAACACCAGCTTCAACACGCTGGTCAGCGCGGTCGACTTCGGCGATGTCGGTGGCGGCGATGTGGGCGGCGACCCGGGCGACACTGGGGGCGACACCGGCGACATCGGGGGCGATACCGGCGGGGATGTGGGCGGCGATGCGGGCGCTGGCGGCGACACCGGCGGGGGCGACGGGGTCGGCACCGATCTGGTCACCGACCGCGACGCGACGCGCACCGATATCTCGGTCGGCGGACGTCTGTCGCTGAACCTGACGCGGCGCGACACGGTGGCCATGGACATCGGCACGGCCGTGGTCCGTTTCTCGGAAGACGACACCTCGCTCGAACCCTCGACCAGCTTTTCGCTCGGCAGCACCTTCAGCCGCCGGGTGTCCGCCCTGACGACGCTGAGCGGGACGCTCTCGGGCCGGCGCATCCTGATCGACGACGAGGAAAACACCCGCAGCACGGGCATCACCGCGCGCCTCGGCGTCAGCCGTCAGATGAGTCCGCGGCTGACGGCCTCGTTCAGCGGCGGCGCGACCGTCAGCCTGATCACCCAGGACGAGACCGCGGCGAGCGGGGCCGAGGAAAGCGTGACCGTCAGCCCGTCGACCACGGGTTCGATCACCTATCTCGAGGGCGACACGCGGATCGGTCTGTCGCTGTCGCAGGCCGTGTCGCCGTCCTCGGACGGCGATATCACGGACCGGACCAGCATCTCCGCCTCGTTCTCCCAGCCGATCAATCGCACGCAGAGCTTCAACGTCGCGACCGGCTTCTCGCGCAGTTCCTCGACCGATGGCGACGGCGAGACCACGCTCGGCTTCGAGATCGCGCCGAGCTACTCGATCGCCGTGACGCAGGACTGGAACGCCTCGATCGCCTATCGCTTCAGGCTCGGCAGCGACGAGGATGAGACGACGACATCCAACGGCGTCTTCCTCAGCGTCTCAAGACCGCTCAGATTGTACTAGAAAGGCATGCTGCCTGAGGGCAGACAGGGTGCGTACTAGCCACTTGGGGTGACACGGTAGTATTTCGTACCGACAGCGGCGGGCGGACAGACATGGCCGACGGATCTCAACAGCAGGACGACGTCACGGGCGGGCCGGCGCCCGAGGCGTCGTCGCCATCGCCGCGCAGCAAGCGCGGGCTCTCGATCAACACGCTGCCGGGCATCACCGTGATGCTGGACGCGACGGCGCTGATCCTGGCCGGGATCGCCTGCTACGCGACGCTGATCGAGTTTCATCCGGTGACGCTGGAGTACTATCTGTTCGGCATCGCTTTCGTTACCTTTGCGACGATCGTGCTGCTGTCTCGCGCCGACATGTACGAGATCGACGCGCTGATGCGGCCGATCAGCCGATCGGACTTCCTGATCGTCGCGGTCGTGACGGCCTTCCTGCTGTTCCTGACCATCGTCGTCAGCCTCAAGGTGCAGGATATCTATCCCCGTCTCTGGTTGGTCAGCGCGGTGATCGCCTGCGTGGTCAGCCTGGTGCTGATGCGGGTCGCGACCTCGCGCGTGCTGAAATGGATGGGCCATAAGGGGATGATCGGCCGCCGCGTCGTCGTCCTCGGCACCGGGCGGCAGGCCGAGCAGTTCCTGCGCCGGATCACGACGATCCAGCCCTATTTCACCCAGGTCGAAGGGGTGTTCGCCTCGACGAGCGGCCTGGATGGCACCGCGGTCGAGGGCTATCCCGTCCTGGGCGGTTTCGACGCGATGATCGCCTTCGTCCGCCGCGAGCGGATCGACGACATCGTCATCGCGCTGCCATGGTCCGAGGAGAAGCTGGTCAGCGACACGATGGAGGCGCTGCGCGAGCTGCCGATCAACGTGTCGATCTCGACCGATCTCGTCGGCTACCGCCTCGCCTTCCGGCCGGTGATGGGTGCGGCGACCCAGCTTCCCGTCTTCGAGGTGGTGCAGCGCCCGATCTCGGGCTGGTCCTTCCTGCTGAAGGCGCTCGAGGACTATGTGCTGACGGCGATGTTCCTGCTGATGCTGTCGCCGCTGCTGATCACGGTGGCCATCGCCATCAAGCTCGACAGCCGCGGGCCGATCTTCTTCAAGCAGAAGCGGCTCGGCTTCAACAATCGGGAATTCGAGATCTACAAGTTCCGCTCGATGTATCACGAGCGGCCCGCCGAATCCGTGACGATACAGGCGAGGAAGGGCGATCCGCGGATCACACGGGTCGGCCGCATCATCCGGCGCACGTCGATCGACGAACTGCCTCAGCTTCTCAACGTATTCGATGGTACCATGTCGCTGGTCGGACCGCGGCCGCATGCCGTCGATCACAATGAGGATTACGGCCGCCGCATTCGCGGCTATTTCGCTCGCCATAAGGTGAAGCCGGGAATCACCGGCTGGGCGCAAGTCAACGGCCTAAGGGGAGAGACGGAACAACTTGGAAAGATGGAAGCACGCGTGAACCACGACGTGTTCTATGCCGAGAACTGGTCGCTGATCTTCGATCTGCGGATCCTGGCGCAAACCATCTTCGTCGTGCTGTTCCAGAAAAACGCCTACTGAAGCGCCGTCTATCGGCGACCCTGGCGTCCTACTTGGGTCCTAGCCGCGCCGTCGAAGCCTTGCGTGCAGGTTGCGCCATGCGTATCCGGACAACGGTTTTAGAGGGAAGAGTTATGCGGTTCATCACGCGATCGCGCCCACGCCGTGCCTGGGCGATCTGTCTCGTCGCCGCGCTCGGCCTCGCTGCATGCGACAGCGTCGAGGACCGTATCGAGGAACATCTCACGCGCGCGCAGCAGCTGACCATCGACGATGAGCCCGAGAAGGCGATCGTCGAGTATCGGAACGTGATCGCGCTGAAGGGCGATCATGTCGAGGCCCGTCTCGGCATCGCCAAGCTGCTGGAGGAGCAGGGCAACTTCCAGGGCGCGATCGGCCATTACCTGGTCGCGATCGACAACGACGCGAGCAATTGGGAAGCGCGCATTCGCCTAGCCCAGTACATGCTGGTGACCGAGCAGCTGGACCGCGCGCTTGAGCTGTCCGAGGAGGCCTATGAACTGGCCCCGCGCGAGGTCGAAGTGCTCGCCGTGCGCGCCTCGGTCGCCTATCAGCTCGACGAGAAGCCCTTCGCCATCGAACTCGCCTCGCGCGCGGTCGAGCTCGACCCGACGCATCCATCGGCCAATGTGGTGCTGATCACCGACCGCGTCGACAACGGCGACCTGCCGACCGCGCTGGCGATGAGCGAGAGCATCCTTTCCGCGCATCCCGACGACCTGTCGCTGCACCTGTTGAAGCTGCGCCTGCTGGAACTCGACCAGCGTCCGGACGCGGCGCTGGAGCAGCTGGAGACCATCGTCGACAAGTTCCCCGATATCCGCAGCGCCCGTCGGGCACTGGCGGCGCAATACTTCGAGCGCGGCGACATGGCCCGGTCCGAGGAGCAGTTCCGCGCCATCGTCGAGATCGAGCCCGACGACCTCGCCGCCAAGCTGGACGTGGTCAAGTTCCTCTACCAGTCGCAGAGCCCTCAGGCCGCGGAGACGGAGCTGAAGGGCATGATCGAGGCGGCCGAGGATCCATGGCCGTTCCAGGAGTCGCTTGCCCAGCTCTATGACGAGAGCGATCAGCCGGCCGCCTCGCGCGCGCTCATGGCAGGGATTGTCGAGGCCGGTACGGGCAACGTGATCGGCGCCAAGACCCGGCTTGCGCAGTACAAGCTGGCGGATCGTGACCGCCCGGGTGCCGAGGCGCTGATCGACGAGGTGCTGGGCGTCGACACCGAGAATGTCGACGCGCTCGCCATGCGGGGCGCCCTGCAGCTCGACCGCGACGAGTACGAGAACGCGATCGAGACGCTGCGCGTGGCCCTCGGCAACGCGCCCGAGGACGTGCGCCTGCTGCTTCTGTCGGGCCGCGCGCATCTGCTGAACGGAAACGACGCGCTGGGTGCCGACCAGTTGGCGACTGCGGTGCGGGCCTCGAACTATCGCCCCGAGATCACCCAGGAATATGTGCGCTACCTGCTGCAGCGCAGCCGCATCGATGCGGCCGAGGCGGTGTTGGGCGAGGCCGCGCGTCGCTATCCCGACAACCGCGTGCTGCTCTCGGCGCTTGCCGAGTTGAGGCTTCGCCAGGAAGACTGGAGCGGGGCCGAGGCGGTCGCGGCGCAACTTCGCGAACTGCAGGGCGGCGTCGATGCGGCCGAGCAGGTGCTCGCCGCCTCGCTGGCCGGTCAGGAGCGCTTCGACGAGAGTGCCGAGATCCTGCGCGGCCTCGGCAGCGACGCGGACGCCACCAACGCCACGCTGCCGGCGCTGGTGCAGAACCTGGTCAGGGCAGAGCGGACCGAGGAGGCGCGAGACACGGTCGAGCAGACGCTGGCCCGCGATCCGAACAACTTCCAGGCGCGCATGCTGGAGGCCTCGCTGGCGCAATCGAACCAGGGGGCGACGGCGTCGATCCGACTGTTCGAACAGATCCTCGCCGACTTCCCAGACCGGCCCGAAATCTACTTCATCATGTACCGCATCCGCGTCGCGCAGGAGCGGGTCGACGATGCGTTGGCACTGCTGGCCGACGGGATCGAACGCACCGGCAACAGCCGGCTTCGCCTGCTGCTGGCCGGCACCAGCGAGCGTCTGGGCGATTTCGACAGCGCGATCACGCAATACGAGGCGATCTTCGAGGCCGAGCCCCAATCGCTGGTCGCGGCCAACAACCTGGCCAGCATGCTGTCGGAACACCGCGCCGAGGATCCGGAACAGCTTGCGCGGGCCGTGAAGATCGCCAAGCGCCTGCGCGGCACCGAGATCCCTGAGATGAAGGACACGCTCGGCTGGACGCTTTATCTGGGCGGTGAATACGACGAGGCGCGGACCGTGCTCGAAGAAGCCTCGCAGGCGCTGCCGGGCAACCCGTATGTCAGCTATCACCTCGGCATGACCTACAAGGCGCTCGACATGCCGAACGAGGCGCGCACGCAGCTGGAGCTCGCCATCGACCAGGCGCAGGGGACGCCGTTCCCGCATACCGACCGCGTGCGCGAGGCGCTGGAGGAGCTGCCGGCGCTCGAGGCGTCGGAGTGATCCTGCGCACTGCGGGCGCTGCCTTGGTGGTATCGGCCATCGCGGTCCTCGCGACCGGCGTCGATGCCGTGGCCGAGGCCTGCCCGTCGATCGCCAGGGACAGCACGCGCGTCCTGGAACAGCCGAGGGACCTGGACAGGCCGGTTCGACTGGAGGTTCGGTTGGCCGCGTCCGGGCCGATCGACCTTAGCGCCTGCCGCGCAGTGCCCCGCGACAGCGTCGGCATCGTCGGCGAGATGCCGGCCGTCACCGTGCGCATCCACCGCCACGACGCCCACGACATCGCGATCAGCGCGGGCGCGCCCTGCGATACCGTGCTGTTGACGAACGATGCCTCGGGTGGCTGGATTTTCGACGACGATGGCGGCGGCAATCTCGATCCGGCGCTACTGGTCGAGCGCCCGCTCGAAGGGGCGCACGACATCTGGCTCGGGGGCTACGATGCGCCCGGCTGCGACGCGGTGCTCACCGTCGAGCTGTTGCCCCGCGGGCCAGGCGGCTGACGGCGCCACCGCAGCGGCGGCGCCGTCGGAGCGATCCTCAGGCCGCGATCGACCCCGCGTCGACGTCGCCCGGCACCATGCGCGTCCACGACCCGGCATCATAACGCGCGGCGATCCGGCCCTGCTCATCCATGGCATGCAGCGACAGCCAGCCATTGTCGAACAGAGCGCGCAGCTCGGCATGGCGGTGCAGCACGGCGCTGATCGCCTCGACCGGCGCCTCGATCACCACCTTCAGGCGCGTCGGCCGGTGCTGCAGGGTCTCGCCGTCGTGCAGCGATTGCCAGGGCAGGCCGGCGCGTAGGTTGCCGCCATTGCCCTCGACCACGCCGATGCCGCCGGTGACGTTGTGCAACAGCTTGTTGCCGCCGCCGAACGCCTCGGGCGATAGGGCCGAGCCGTGATACTGCAGCGCGATCCAGCTCGCAACGACGACCGGTGCGGTCATGATCAACTCCAGCGTCGCGAAGCTGCGATCCGCCTGCCAATCGTAGTTGTGCAGGAAGACCGAGCCACCCAGATCGCGCCCGGCACTGCGTGCGCGCGGCGCGGCGATGAAGGCACTGCACCCTGCCAGGCCCCATTCAGCGCGGATCTCGGACCAGTCGGCGCCGCGCTTCAGCAGGCTCTCGGGATCGGCGGCGCGGGGCAGACGGCGCGCCCTGTCGGCCCGGGCCAGCCGTCCCGCCGCCTTCAGCGCCGCGCGCAGGTTGCCAAGGCGCTTGTGCGCACCTGCCGGCAGATCGTCCTCATACAGCGTGACGCGGTCCGACACCGTGTCGTGCAGACCGGCCACGAAGACCGTCTCCTCGGGGATCTCGATGCCCCAGGCGTCGAGGTCGCCGCGCACCTCGGTATCGTTCAGCAGCCCGGCCAGAAGACGGGCATTCACATCGCCCGCATGGCCTCCGCAGGCGCCGCATTGCAGGGCGCTGGCATGGGGCGCGTTCACGACATGCGCGCCATGGCCCGCCAGCAGCACGATCGGCGCGAAATCGCCCGTCAGCGACATCGCCCGCAGCACCCCAGCGGCGAGGCCCGCGCGATCCTCGCGCGTGAGGTCGAGCCGCGGCGCCGCATGGGATGCGTGGTCGTGATCATGCGCATGCGCGTGGCCCAGCGCATCGCGCGCCAGCTTGATGGCATAGATCGGCCCGGCCGCCTCGACAAAGGCGAAGGCCGAGACCGCGGCCTGGCGAAACCGCCCCCAGGCCCGCACCGCGCGGTGGCTAAGGCGCATGGCATGGTCGTCATCGGCCGCTAGCGCGCCACTGCTCGCCATGCCGGGCGACAGCAGCACGGGGGCCCGTGCCTCCTCGATGTCAGAGGCTGCGCCGCGATGGTTCGCCGCGATGCCGAAGAAGCCCGCGAAGCCGATCGTCTCGATCCCGGCATCGGTGCTCTCCAGCGCGCGGCGGAACACTTCAGAGCGGACATCGATACAGAACGCCGCCTGGATCTTGGGGCGATCCAGACCACGCTCGGCATCCTGGGCGCTGCCCTCGGCGAAGGTCGCGACCAGCCGACGCTCGGCCGCCCGGTCGGCCGCATCATGCAGCGCCGCGTCGATGCGGTGCCCCTGCGCGGGTGCGACAGGTGCCGCCATCGCGGCACAGGTCTCGGCCCAGGCAGCCGCGACGGCGTCGCGATAGCGATCTAGCAGCGCGGCCTCCCAACAGAGCCGGATGGCCAACAGCGCCAGCAGCGTGTCGTGGTGCCCGCCGTCACGCTCGGCCAGCCAGCGCTGACCGCGGGCGACCTGCGCCCAACCACCGAGCTGCATCAGCAGGCGGTGAAAACAGATCGGCGCTGAGGACGGCGTGAGACCCAGCTCGACTGCCGAATTGGCCAGCGCGCTGCGCGGGCAATCGGGCAGGGCGGCGACCCGCTTGGCAAAGCCGGTCAGCCCCGCGATCTCGGGCGACAAATCATGGGCGGCATAGGCGCGCCAGGTCGAGAACGGCTTACCCGCCAGAGCCGGCCACAGCGCCTGCCCCTCGTCGAAGGCGGCAGCGGCCCAGTGGCCGATGCGCTCCTCGACAAAGCGCGGCCAGTCGACACCGGAGGCCTTGGCGGCAAGCTCGGCAACGCTCGGATGCGGCGCGGCCGGGGCCGCCGGGGTGCCCGCGGCGGCGCGCAGCATTGCGGCGTCGAGATCGGCAGCGACGGCGGCCTGCTCGATATCCTCGTCGGTGATCTCGCCCGCCTCGATCTCGGCCGCGATCTCGGCGCGCGCGCGGAGCGGGCTGATACCGGCCACGCGATTGAGCCGCGCTGTCGCCGTGGCCCGATCCTCGCCGGCCTGGCCCAGATAGGGGTTCACCGCGACCGTGGCCGAGAGCGGGAAGGCCGGCGGCACCTGTGCCATCGCGTCCTCGGCGGCGGCGAGGAGATCGAGCATCTCGGGGGAGTGGACGGTCCTCTGCAGGGTCATACCCGCGTCTCCTTTCCGGTAAAGCGGCCGATCAGACGGTCGGACAGCGCGTTCAGGTACAGCCCGTTCATCAGGTGCACGCGCATGCCCGCCGCGGCCGGGTGCCCGGCCCAGAGCGGGAAGGTCGCCTGCGCAAAGGCGGCCAGGGCGAAGCTTGCCACGGTCAGCACGATCACGGCCCAGGCCAGGCCGTCTGGTGCGGGTGGCGGCGGCAACGTGCCTGCCGACAGCCAGTCTGCCCCGGTCTGCAGGCCGAAATAGGCGGCCGTGGCGACGGCAGCCATCGCGGCGGTGCGGCGCGTCAGCTCTTTCGGGGCGGCATCGGCCAGGCCCTGAGCCACAAGATAGGCGATGCCGAACACCAGGATAGCGCCCAGCGCGATGGTCTGCGGTGCCTTCTCGGTAATCCCGAACAGCAGCCCGATGGCCACGAACATCGCCAGCGACAATCCGAAGGCTCGCCCGACCGCAGCAAGCCCCGGCACCGCGACCGGCCCCGGCCGCTTGATGCTGGAGACCGCGACCACCGCGCCGCCCGAGCCGAGGAAGGCGTGAGCCTTGTAGAGTGCGTGGGCGACGATGTGCAGCAGCGCGAGCGGGAACAGCGCGAGGCCGCATTGCAGCACCATGAAGCCCATCTGCGCGCAGGTCGACCAGGCCAGCGCAGTCTTGACCGAGGGTTGCGTCAGCGCAACCGCCGCCCCGATCAACGCCGAGAAGCCGCCGATCAGCGCCAGCACGGCCATCACGCCGGGTGCGGCGACCATGACATCGGCAAAGCGGATCAGCAGGAAGCCGCCGGCCCCAACGACACCCGCATGCAGCAGCGCCGAGACCGGCGTCGGCGCCTCCATGACCTCGGTCAACCAGCCATGCAGCGGGATCAGGGCCGAGGTTGCGACAGCCGCCACCGCGATCAGCGTGGCCGCGATCCAGATATTGTCGGGCGCGGCGCCATCCTGCAGGGCCGCGCTGATGAGCGCGATACGGTCGGTGTCGAAGGTGGTGTTCAGCATCACCGCCACGATGACCAGCGCGACACCGCCGACCACGTCGCAGAGCGCCTTTTTCCGTGCGGCACGCTCTGCGCCGGGCCGGTCTGCGTAGAACAGCAGCAGCGGGCGCAGCGCCGCCGCGATGCCGACCCAGCCCAGCACGACCTGCGAGAGGGTCGCGGCGCTGACCAGCAGCAGCGCGGCGGCAAGAACCAGCGAGATCCAGCCCATGAAGGCGGGCTGGCGTTCCTCGCCATCCAGCGCGACACGGGCGAAGCGCAGCACAACCCAGCCGACCAGCGCGGTCATCAGCATCAGCGAGACGCTGACGATGTCGATCGTCATCAACGCACCGTTGCCGCCGATGCCGACGACCGACGGCCCGTCGGTAGCGAGCCCGAGCGCGGCATTGCCGGCGAGCCCCAGCGCGCCGAGCGCTGCAAGCTCGGGCAGGCGAAGCTGCCAACCGCCGCGCTTCACCGGCTCGAAGAAGATCACGATGGCCGCTATGGCAAGCAGCGCCGGCGCCAGCAGGATGAGTGAGGTCATGGCCAAGCCTCCCGAGTGTTCGACGGAGGAGCTAGACCGCGAGAGGTATCAGGAAAAATACATTGTTAAGCGAATATCGTTCGATAAAATCGAACTATGGTCACGCTCAATTATCATCACCTGCGCTATTTCCACGCCGTCGCGCATGAGGGCAACCTGACGCGCGCGGCCGCCCGGCTGAACCTGTCGCAATCCTCGCTCTCGGCGCAGATCCGTCAGCTCGAGGAGCGCCTCGGCCACACGCTGTTCGAGCGGCACGGCCGCCGGCTGGTGTTGACCGAAGTCGGGCGCATCGCGCTGGACCATGCCGACCGGATCTTCAGCGCGGGCGACGACCTCATGGCGTTGCTGGGCGATCCTGACTTCGGCCGGGGGGTGATCCGCATCGGCGCGATCTCGACCCTGTCGCGCAATTTTCAGCTCGCCTTCGTCCGGCCATTGATCCAGCGCGGCGATGTCGAATTCGTGCTGCGCTCGGGCAGCGAAACGGTGCTGCTGGACGCGCTCGGCACGCTGACGCTGGATGTCGTGCTGACGACCGAACCGCCGCCGCGCGCGGCGGGCTCGGCCTTCGTGGCACAGCGCCTGGCGCAGCAACGTGTGGGCTGCGTCGCCACAGCAGATCGCCTGAACCATGCCTCGCTGGCCGAGCTGCTGGCTGCCGAGCCGGTGATCCTGCCGACCGAAAGCTCGATCCGCACCGGCTTCGACGCGCTGACCGACCGGCTGGAGGTCACGCCGCGCATCGCGGCCGAGGTCGACGACATGGCGATGGTGCGCCTGCTCGCGCGCGAGGGGGCAGGCCTTGCCATCGCCCCCGCCGTGGTGCTGGCCGACGAGATCGCAGCGGGCCTGCTGAGCGAGGCGCCCTTCGACCTGGATATCGTCGAGACGTTCTACGCCGTCACCATCCCGCGCCGCTTCCCGAACCCGCTGCTGCGCAGCCTGATGTCCGAGGGCCGCCTGCAGGACGAGGGTCTGCCCCTGACGGCCGAGCCCGATCCGGGACAGTCAGCATGATCCGGCCCGGCAATCAGAAGCGGATCAGCGCTTCGACGCCGAAGCGCCGTGTCGGGCCGGGCACCAGGAAGACCTGACCCGCGAACTCATCGGGCACGGCGGGGTTCGCGACGAAGGCTGGGAAAACCGACTCGGTAGCATAGACCTCGTTGAACACGTTCTCGACGAAGAAGGTCACTTCCAGGTTCTCGCCTCGAAAGCCCGTCCGCAGGTTGGTGACGTCGAAGCTGCCGAGCGCGGTGTCCGCGCCCACGGCCGTCGAGTAGTCGGAGCGATAGGAGTATTCGACCCGCCCGAAGGGCACGACGTCGAAGGCAATGGGGACGGGATGCTCGTATTCGCCGATAAAGCTCAGGCTTGTGCGCGGCGCCCTTGGCAGCCGCTCGCCGGTCTGGTCGGGATCGCCCGGCACGCTGGAGTCAGGGAAGTCGGTGAACTTCGCATAGGCGAGGCCGAGCCCCGCCTGCAGCGAAAGGCCGGGGATCGGCTCGGCACCGACGGTGATCTCGGCCCCGATGCTCCGCGCCCGCGCCGCGTTTTCGATGCCACCGCCGGCAGCCTGATTGATGGGGACCTGGATGTCCTCGTAGAACAGGGCATAGCCCGTGCCGTTCACCAACAGGCGACCGTCGAGCCAGGTCGACTTGAAGCCACCTTCGAAGTTCTGGACCTTCTCTTCGTCGAACTGGATCGGCGCGCCGATCAGCGTGCCCACGAAGCCGCCCGACCGGTACCCGGTGCTGAAGCTGAAATACGTGGAGAAGTTGTCGGTCCACTCGTACAGCACCGAGGAGTTCGGGGTGAACGAGGTGAACGCCTCGTCGCCGAAGAACGTCAGCGGCTGCACGAACTGGGCAAAGCTTCCCGACGGCGCGATATCAGACTCGATGGCGACAGTGTCGCGGGAGAAGCGCGCGCCTGCCGCAAGTTCAAGACGCTCGATCGGGCGCCAGCGCACATCGCCGAACACGGCCATGTTCTCGATGTCGGTACGGCTGGTCGTCTGGTTACCGCCCGGAGTGCCGAAGGCGTTCGTCACGAAGCCGGGTTCGTTGAACACCGAGATGTCGTTGTAGACGGCGCCCACATTGGTCGAGACGGTGCCCAGGCCGCTCGGCAGTTCGAACACGCTGCTCTCGAAGCGCAGCTCCTGCGAGAACGACGTCTCCTTCGTGTCGCGCAAGCTGATCGAGTTGTTGGCCGGCGTCAGGTCGAAATCCTCGTCGCCCTCGAAGGTTGCCCGATTGAAGGCGGTCGTGGCGCGCAGCAGGCCGACATCGAACCGATAGCCGACCTCGTTGCGCAGGTTCAGACGCTCGATCACCAGCTCGTCCGTCAGGTTGCGCAGCGATGCGGGATCACTGTCGAGGACGCTCTCCTCGATGCTGAAGGTCGGGCCGTCGACGGCGGTGCGGTCGACTTGGATCGTCGTGTCGACGCTCAGTCGATCGGTGGGCGTGTAGCGCAGGCTGAACCGGCCGCCGGTATTCTCGTCACCGACCGAGTCTTCCGTCTCGCCGAAGGGCAGATCGACAAACCCGTCTGACAGGCTGCCATAGGCCACCGCCCGAAAGGCAAGGTCCTCGGTCACGGGGATGTTCAGGATCGCCTCGCCGGTGAAGTCGAAGCGGCTGCCGAACTCGGTGCGCAGGCTCGCCTCGAACTCGTCACTCGGCTTCTTGGTGACGACGTTGATCGCGCCGCCGATGGTACCGCGGCCGAAGGCGGTGCCCTGCGGGCCGTACAGCACCTCGACCCGCTCCACATCGACGATCCGCCGGTTCTGGGTGATCACCTGGCCGCTGTTGTTCTGCAGCACGCCGTCCTGGAAGAAGCCGATGGTCGGCCCGGTCGAGACGGCATTCAGATCGGTGATGCCGCGGATCGAGAAGAAGATGCGTGCCGGGTTGTCGTTGGCCGAGAAATCGACGTTTGGGGTCAACAGAGACAGATCGTCGGTGTCGGTGATGTTCGACCGGTCGATCTGTTCGCCGTCGAGCACGAAGACGCTGGCGGGCACGTCCTGGAACGCCTCCTCGGTCCGGCGCGCCGTGACGATGATCGAGTCGAGCACGACGACATCGCCCTGCTGTCCAAGCGAGGGAAAAGCCGCGCTCTCTGCCGCCTCGATCACCACCGTGTTCTCGGTGGTGAAACGGTAGGTGAGCCCGGTGCTAGAGAGCAGCTGCGAGAGCGCCTCCTCATTCGACATGGCACCGCTGACGCCTTCGCTGGAGAGATCGGCGGCGATCGCGCTGTCATAGACGAGCTGCACACCGCTCGCCGTACCGAACTGGTTCAGCGCGGCACTGAGCGGGCCGGCCGGCACGTCGAAGGAGGTCGACGCCTGCTGGGCCGCCGCATGACCCGCGGCCGCTCCGGCGCAGAGCAGGCCGAACACCACAGCACGCATGGGGAAGCGCATGGTCCCCGTGATCGTCACACCCATCCTGTCCCTCGCGGCACCGACCGCGCCGTGGCACGGTTCTGACGTCGTTTATTGAGAGACGTGCGACCGGCCCTGACCCGAAAGCCGGGCGGGAAGTTTTTCAGCTGAGCAGGACGATCCCGGCCGGCAGGTCGCGTCGCGAAAGCTGCAGCCCGGTGACGAGGTGGTCGACGATCTGATCGGGCCGGTCCAGGTGAAAGACACCGCTGACGCGCCGTTCGGCGAGCAGAGGTCGGGCGATCATGACCTTGCCCCTGCGGTGGCGGTTCAGGTCGGCGACGACATCGCCGAGCCGGCGATCCCGGAACGACAGCAAGCCACGCCGCCAGCTCGCGATTTCCTCTGGATCGCGGTCATGGCGGGTGACGCGCCCGTCCGGGGCTGCGCGCAGCACTTGGCCCGCGGCGATCTCGGCCGGCGCCGGGCTCAGCATGGCCACCGATCCTTCGGCGCAGGCGATCTCGATATCCCGGTCGCCGTATCTGACCTCGACCGCACCGGCGCCGAGCGCGATGTCGGCCCCGCCTGCGCGAATGCGCATGGCGCCATCGACGCGTCCGGCGGCCGCGCGCAGGAAGACGGCGCCCTCGAGCAGGCGGATCTCGTCGCCGGCCGCGGTGTCGAGTGCCGAACCACCGTCCAGCGTCCCGTCACCACCGGGCAGAGCGAGAGGCTGGGGCAGACCATTGGCTGTGGCGACATCCGCCGTCAGCGCCCTGAGCCCTGGCGCATGGCCGAGGAAGACGGCCGCCTGATGCGCTGCCGCGCAGGCGGTCACGAGCCCGGCGCCCTGAAGCACGCGCCGCCGGGACGTGCGCTGGCGCCGCGCCTCTGCGCCGAGCGCTTGGCCTGACAGCCGCCAGACCACGACGGCCCGCTGAAAGGCGCGCTCGTGGCCATGCGACTGCGCCCGCCAGGCCGACAGCGATCGGGCATCCTCCTCGGTGAACTCGCCACTCATGAGGCGGGCAACCCAGTCCCGGGCGCGCTGGTCGAGGGCTTGGTCCTGGCTTTGCTGGCTGGGTGCTGCGGACATGATATCGGCGATGATCAGGGTCTCGGATCGCCTTTAGGCAATGGGCGCTGCAGGCTGGCGGCGCAATGATCCAGCGCCCGGCGCACGTCATTTTCGACCGTCCTGGTGGTGATCCCGTGGCGCGCGGCGATGCTGCTGTAGCGCTCGCCCCGCAGACGGGCCGCGATGAAGACCTGACGCCGCCTTTCCGGCAACTCGGCAATCGCCGCGATCACCGCGCGAAGGTCGTCCCGGGCGATGACGGCGCGTTCCGGTTCGGGCAGTTCGGCCGGCACGCTCAGGATATCCTCGATCTCGGCGCTGCCCAGCCTGCGCGAACGGCGGCGCGCCTCGTCGATCGCCAGGTTCTCGGCGGTGCGATATAGATAGGGTCCGGGCGCCTGCAGGGCCGCGGCAGCGTTGCGATGCAGGCGCAGCCAGGCGTCGTGAGCAAGATCCTCCGCAGTCTCGACCGACCCCGTCCGGACCGCGAGACGGCGGCGCAGGCGCGGCAACTGAGCGATGAAGAAGCTGGCGAGCGCGCCGCGCAGCGTTGCGTCGTCGTCATCCTGCACGTCGGCCGCCTCAACTCTGCTGCGATCAGGGTGGCTGGCTGGCGCGCAGTGGCGGCGCATGGCTGACGCAAGGTTTAATACAGTGTTAACGACCTTCCAGCCCGCAGAAGCTGCATTCGCGTCACGCAGCCGTGGCCGTATCGATGGCGCAGCGCTCCGGAACGCTCGTCACAGCGCTTTGGTCGACATCGGTAAGGCCCTTCGGTCCGGGCCTCGGCTGGAAGCGAAGGCGGCTGCGCGCTAGGTGCCCCGCGGCCGGGGAAGGTTCGCGTCCCGGCATCTTTTGGCTGGCAATGGTCGCGGCATGCATCCCAGGCGCTTTTTCATCCTACTGCTGTCACTGATCTGGTCGGGTGTGGCCATCGCGGGCCAGGGCCAAGGCCAAGGACTGGGACAGGGCTCACAGGAAAGGCATGGCGAGGCGCACGGCATCGCGACCCATGGCAGCCTGAAGTACCCGGCCGATTTCGCGCATTTCGACGTCGTCAATCCCGACGCGCCGAAGGGTGGGAGCCTGCGCCAGGGCTCGATGATCACCTTCAACAGCACCAACGGCCTGAGTTTCCCGGGCAATACGCCGAACGAGCTCGCGTTGATCTACGACAGCCTGATGGTGAAGGCGACGGACGAGCTCGCCTCGTATTACGGGCTGCTCGCCGAACGCGTGATGCTTGCCGAGGACTATGCCTCGGCCCGCTTCGTGCTGCGCGAGGATGCGCGCTGGCACGACGGCACGCCCGTCACGGCCGACGATGTAGTGTTCACCTTCGAGACGATGCGCGAACACGGCCTGCCGACTTTCCGCAGCATTCTGAGTGCCGTAGCGGTGACCGCCATCAGCCCCAGGGCCGTCGAGTTTCGCAACGCCAATGCTGGCGATCGCCGCTATTTCGGCCTGATCGCAACCTCGCCGATCTATCCCGCGCATTTCTGGGCCGAGCGCGACGCCGGCGGCATGACGCTGGACACACCGCTCGGCAGCGGGCCCTACCGGGTCGTCTCGCTGGAGCTGAATAACCGCGTGGTGCTGGAGCGGGTGGCGGCGTATTGGGGCCGCGCGCTGGCGGTCAATCGCGGGCGCTGGAACTTCGACAGGATCGAAACGCTGTACTCCCGCGACCGCGCGCCGTTGATCGAGGCGCTGAAGGCCGGGCGGCTGAACCTGCACCGCGAATACGACCCTGTCTCGTGGGCCGAGCGCTATGACGGTCCCGCCTTCGAGAACGGCGAGCTGGTGAAGACGAGCTTCGAGACCAGCACGGCTGGCTCCCTGGTCGCGCTGGTATTCAACCAGCGGCGCCCGCCGCTGGACGACATCCGCGTGCGCGAGGCGCTGACCCTCGCCTTCGATCGCGAATGGGCGCGCGAGACGTTCTACGGCGGTCTCTACGCGCGGCCCGGATCGCTCTATGGCGATGGCGAGTTGGCGGCGCGCGGCGTGCCCGGGCCGCGCGAGCGCGCGTTGCTCGCGCCTTTCCGCGACGGGCTGCCGCCCGGTGTGTTCGAGGCGCCCGGACCGCCTGACCCGGCATCCATGACCCGCCGCCAGCGCCTTGCGAAAGCCGACGCGCTGCTGCGCGAGGCCGGCTTTCTGGTGCGCGACGGCGAGCGCGTCGATGCTCGGACGGGCGAGCCGCTGAGCTTCGAGTATGTCGGCAGCTGGACGGGGCTGGAGCCTGCGATCAATGCCTATGCATCGACGCTGGAACGCCTCGGCATCACGCTGCGGATCCGGCTGGTCGACTACGTCACCGTGCGCCAGGAGTTGCTGACGCATCGCTTCGATCTCAGCCAATCGGGGTTCACGCCGTCCTTCCCACCGGGCCGCGAGGAGCGGCTGGGATGGCACAGCGAACGTGCAGGGACGCAGGGATATGGTCTTGCCGGCACCGTCGATCCGGCGCTGGACGCGGCGATCGAGGCGATGACCGACGGCACGGACATGGAGGGTCTCGTGGCCGCGGCCCGGGTATTCGACCGCGTGATGCGCTGGCGGCGCCATCTGCTGCCCCTCTGGCGGCGCAGCGGTGCCTGGATCGCGCATGACCGCCGCATCCGCTTCCCCGAGAATGTCCAGATCGGGCGTTTCAGCCATATCGCCACGTTGTGGTGGGAGGACGAGGACTAGAGCGAACACGCGCGAAGATCGCGGTGGGCCTGGGCCGGTACCGGCGATAGCGCATCGTCGCTGTTATCGAGAGCGCGCTCCATCGCCCTTTTTGGGCGCCACCGCCCCCTGCGAATGACGGTCGCCCGATCGTCGGGCGCCGTTTCCGTCGATCAATGCGGCTGACTACGCCTGCAGGTTGTGGGTCCGGATCGCGCTTTGACGATACTCTCATGCTGTCGAGGCGGGCGGCACCGCCTCGGCGGACCGTGAAGGGGATGGGGGCCCCCTGCATGCTGGAGCATCGATCTGCCTATGCGCGGCGCTCGGCGCTGACGGGAGAACCGGCCAGCGCGACACTGGCACTGGTGCGCGACGACGTGCCGGCCGGCGACGGCACCGCGTTCCTCGCCGCCCGGGCGCTCAATCCCGACATCACGGCGAAGGCGCTGCGCGCCGTGTCCGAGATCGTCGCCGCGCGGTTCTACGTGCCGCCGGCCATGCTCGCCCGCATCCTGCGCGAGGCCGACCCCGTCGCCACCGTGGGCCCCGGCGCGATCCGGTTCGAGGGCTTCTCGGCCTGCTGTAGCGCCTATATCCGGCTCGACCTCGCCGACGAGGCGCTGGAGGTCCGACAGCGTCGCCACGGCACCACCAATGTCGATTTCGGCCCCGAACTCAGGGCGGCGCTGGCGCGGGTCGGGCGCGATAGCGGATTAGACATCACCATCGGCGCCGACGGCCTCGCCATCGCGCATGAGAGCGCTGCGGTCGAGGAGCGCAAGGTGCCGCTGCCCCTGCGCTGGATCCGCGGCTTCGGCGAGGTGCAGGTCCACCTGTCGCGCATGCGCCGCGCTGCTACGATACCCCGCGTGGCGGCACACCGGTTCCTGCGTGCGCAGCAGGGCTCGAAATCCGATCACCTGCAATGGATCATGGCGACAGGCACGGGCCTTCGGTCGACGGCGCGTCGCGCAGTCGGGGCAGTGCCGCTCAGGGGCGCGCATCGGCTGCGGGTGCTGGAGCCGCTGATGCCGTCGGCCGACGCGATGGAGATCTGGGTCGACGACAAGGCCGGCAGCACGGCCTGGGTTCTGCGCCTTGGCGCGCAGCGGGTCACGCTGGCGTTGAACGCGGAACCATGGCGCGGCTTCTCGGGCGACGGTGGGCTGCTCTTCGCGCTCGCAACAGGCCGCGAGACGGGATGCGCGGCGCTTCGGGGGCAGCTTTGCTGGCAGGACCGGCTGACGCCCGATGACCTTATGGCGGCGACCGGGCTGTCTGCGGATGCGCTCGACCGCGCGCTGGCCACGATCGCTGCCGAAGGGCTCGTCGGTTTCGACCTGGAGACCGGCGCCTATTTCCACCGCGTCCTGCCCTTTCGTTTGGACCGAACGGAACGTCTGAACCCCCGCCTGAGGGCCGCGCGGGCGCTGGTCGAGGCCGGTGCGGTGACATTGGGCCCCGACGCGGCAAGCGTCGCGTCGGACGGCGTCACCCACCGACTGCGTGCAACCGAGACCGCACTGACCTGCACCTGCCCCTGGTATGCGAAGCACAAGGCCACCCGCGGCCCCTGCAAGCATGCGCTGGCAGTCGAGATTGCGATGGAGGCCGCCCGTGACCGAGGATGAGGCCGCCCAGATCATCAGGACCGCAAGCGCCGCGACCGCGCTGGCGCAGTTCGCCGAGATCGATGAGCCGGCGCGCCGCCAACTTTCAAAGCCCGTCGCGGCGGTCTGGAAGGCGTATTGGAAGAGCTACCTCTCCTATGCGCCAGGCGCCCCGAAGCCGCCCGAGATGGGCGACGATGACGCGCTGCGCATCGCGCTGCTGGCAACGGCGATCCCGTCTGAGCTGAAGCCCTATCACATGCATGTGCTGCCACGGCGCCTGGATGTCTGCACGGTGATGGGTGCCCTCCGGCCAAGCTGGCTGGATCGTTATGTCGCCGCGCTGATCGACGATGCGCCGCATCTGGCCGGGCTGGTGGCACCGCTCTGGCGCCAGGGCCTCTGCACCAGGCCCGAGGGTGACGGCCTGATCCTCGCCTATTACGCCCATGGCTCGGGAACGGCGCTTGCCGAAGACGAGCCGGGCTTCGCGAGCCATGATGTCTGGCGCTTCTTCGAGGTCGAAGGCGGCGGCGAACTGAGCCTTGCCTCACATGACAAATACACGGCCGAGGCCGGACAGTGGTCGACGATCGTGCTTGCGATGTGTCGAGAGGGCGCACTCGACCGGGCGCGGCTGCTCGATGCATCGCTGGATGCGCTGGAGCGGGATTTCGGCCAATTCCGCGTCGGCTGGTACGCGCGCCTGCATGGTGCGTTGACGCCCACCGAGGCCGAGATGGCTGTGCGGACGACGCGCTATCTGCGCCTGCTTGCGAGCCCGATCCCGCCAACGGTCTCGTTCGCGATGAAGGCGCTGAGGACGCTCGACAAGGCGGGAGCCCTGACGGTCGAGGCACTTCTGGCCGAGATCGGGCCCGCCTTGCAGGCGCGGCAGAAGGCGACCGTCACGAGCGCGCTGCAGCTTCTGGGGGCGGCCGCAAAGCGCGCCCCGGAACGGTCCGCCGAGATCGCCGGGATGGCGGCGACGGCGCTGATCCACGAGGCGGCAGACGTCCAAGCGAAGGCGCTCGATCTTGTCGAACGATTGGACGCCGTCGCGGAGGAGGGGGTGCAAGCAACGCTCGCGGCGCATCTGGACGCGGCCGCTCCATCACTGCGACCGCGCCTCGCCGCGATGCTCGGCACGAAGGCCGAGGCGCCTGCCGCCACCGTAGCGACGCCCGACATCGACACCGCGACGCCAGTTGCGGCCCCGGTCGCGCCCGTGGACGGCGTCGACGCCGCGATCGCACTGTTCCTCGACGTCCTCGAGACCTGCCGAGATCCCATCGCGGTGGAGAGAGCCATCGACGGCATCGCGCGCTTTGGGGCCGCGGCCCGGTCGGTGGACGCTAAGCTATCGCCCGTGGCCAAGCGCGGCCGTCAGCTGCTCGAACGCGGCGGCACGGTGAAGCTCCGCCTGGCGCTGGCGGCGACCGGCGTCGCCTGGGCCGAGGGCGAGCCGGTCCGCACTGTGCTGGCCCGCTCTCTGCCCGAGACGCGCTATGACGCCATCCCCGAGAACAGCACGCTGCAGGTGTTCCTGCGTCGCAACGACGAGGTGATAGCCGCCGTCCATGCGGGCCGCAGCACGCCGATGCTGTCGCTACCCTCGGACGAGACCGCCCGTGTCGATCCGGGCGATCTGGTCGACCGGCTCGCGGCCCATCGTGCGGGCGGTCACGCGGCGCCGCCCCATGACCTCGCCCTCGCCCTGCTGCGCCTCGGCACCGGGGGGCGCGAGGCGGCGGTGGCACGTCTGAAGCCCGCATCCGAGGCCGAGCGGGCAACGGCCTTCGCGCTGGGTGCAGACGCGAAGCCGGCGGGCGACCCTGTCCTCTGGGTCGGGGCGTGGGCTGCGCGTGCACCGGACACCGTGCATCCCGATATCCGGCGCATGGTGGGCCAGACCGTGCCCGATGCCGGCACACCTGCAACCCTCACGCTCACCGTCGAGCGCGAGGGCCGACCCCCCTATTTCTGGTGCAGGCCACGGATCGACATTGCCCCGGAACCGGTCGCTGAGACGCAGCGCTTCGCGTCCAGCCTGCGTCTGACACAACGCAGCGATGGTTTCCTGGCCGACAGCCCATGCAGCACGACCTTCGAGGACATCGCCTGGTCCTCAATCCTCTGGCCGGGCCGGGCCGAGCCGTTCTTCGCCTGCGCGATCCGGGCGATGGATACCGATCAGAAGCTGACCGACCATTTCTGCCTGGCCTATCTGGAACCGCTGTTTCGCCCAGGCGCGACATGCGGGCCGATGGCGTTGGCAGCGCTCGCCTACTACCTCGCGTCGGCCGACAAGGCGGTGACCACGCTCACCGTCGACGCCATCGCCGCGCTGGTGGAGCGTCGAAGACTGTCGGCGGACGACTTCGCCGCAGCGCTGCAGCGCTTCATCGCGACGGCGACGCTGCCGTTCGGCCGCTGGGTCCGCGGCTTGCGCGACGTCTCGGCGATCTCTCCCGCCCACGCCGCCTTCGTGCGGGCGGCCATCGCGGCCCTCCTGCGGCTGCAGTCCGAGGGGGAGGCGCCGCGCGAGTTCGGCGCAATGCTGGAACTGCTGTTCGAACTGCATTGCGCCGCGGGCACGGTAGTGGACGACCCCGACGCGCGCGAACGCCTGAGCATGCTCGACGGCGGCGGGAAGACCGGCACCTTCGCCCGCAAGCTCCTCAAACTGAGCGCAGCGCCGGCCGTGGCGCCCTGACGCGTGAGCACGGCGGGCGCCGCCTCACGCGCCGCGGCTTGCCTCGAACGCTGCGAAGGCGTCGGCGAAATCGGGGTGCCAGCGCGACAGGGCGGGCCGGTTGTCGATCACGTCGCCAGCCGACCAGGCGATGCGGCGCCGGTCACGCGCCTCGTCCACGTCGTTGTCGGGGCAGAGGATGTAGAAGTCGCCCGTCGCAAGGCGCGCGATGAAATAGTCGACCGCCTGGTCGCTGGTCCAG
>JBCCSW010000005.1:0-32310 GCA_039199465.1 Pseudomonadota bacterium | reverse complement strand
GTCGTGGTAAAGGGCGCAGCCTTGGCCCCGAGGCGCCGCAACGGGGATGGTCGCGCACCGCAGCGCTGCCGCTTCTTGGCTGGGGAGAAGCCCGCGGGGCTTCTTGTCGAGCGTGATCGGCGGGCGGGCCGCGTCAAGGACGGGCCTGCGCTGCCGGTCGCTGCGCGATCCTTGACCCGACCCGCCCGCCTGACGGTTTTACGATGGGAGGGCAGGCGTCGCTTGGATCTGTGCTAGCATCAAGGGCAGTGGATGGAGGGTGCTATGCTGTCGATACTCAACGTCTCTGGATCGATGCGCGTCGCAGGGACGGCGTTCCTGCTTGCGGCGCTGCTGGCGGTCCGGCCCGCCGCTGCCGGTGATCGCGAGACCGTCGACGATCCGGGCGGTACGCTGAACCCCGACGAGATGACGCTCTCCAAGGCGCTAAACGACGCATTCGAGGGGCGCACCTCGATGATGGTCTGCGCGCAGGGGTATTTGGCGACCAAGGCCGGGCGGCACGAGCAGGCGCGCAGGATCTTCGAGAACTGCGCGGCGGCCGGCTATACCGGCACCATGACCTGGATGGCGTATATGGAGGATAACGGCTTCGGCCGTCCCGACCGGCCGTCGGGCGATCCGGCAGCGGCGGCCGCGTGGGATCGGAGGGCCGCCGAGGCCGGCGATCCGGTCGGTCAGCTCAACCACGGCATCAATCTGATGCGCGGCTGGGGCGTGCCCGCGGACGAGGCTACGGGGCGCGCGCTGATCGACCGTGCCGCCGCGGCCGGCCTGCCGACGGCAGAGCGGCTCAAGGCGCATGATTACGACGTGAACGAAGTGACCCCGGATGCTGACGAGCCGAAATATCGGCGCGTTTACTAGGCATTAGATCGGGCGTTGCGGCGCCTTTACGACCATTTGCCCATTTCGTTCGGACGTGCATTGCAGAAAGTAGGTGCAAGGAATGGCGTGGCGGCAGCGACCGTCGCGCCGCTTAGGGAGGAACAAATGAAACATCTCGTCACGACCGCGATCGGGGCGCTGCTCGCCACCGGTCTCGCTGTCATGCCGGCAACGGCGCAGGTGACCGAGGCCGACCTTGCCAATGATCAGGACAACGTTTCCCAGGTCGTCACCAACGGGATGGGCCGCCATCTGCAACGCTTCAGCCCGCTTGAGACGCTGAACAAGGAGAACGTCCGGAACCTCGTGCCGGCGTGGGCCTTCAGCTTCGGCGGCGAGAAGCAGCGGGGCCAGGAAGCGCAGCCGATCATCTATGATGGCGTGATGTATGTGACGGGCAGCTATTCGCGCATCTTCGCGATCGACGTCGCAACCGGCGACGAGATCTGGCAGTACGACGCGCGGCTGCCCGAAGGCATCCTGCCCTGCTGCGACGTGATCAACCGCGGCGCGGCGATCCATGGCGACACGCTGGTCTTCGGTACGCTCGACGCGCGCCTCGTCGCGCTGGACCGCAATACCGGCGACGTCATTTGGCGCAAGAAGATCGCGGATTACCGCGAGGGCTACAGCTATACCGCAGCGCCGCTGATCGTGAACGGCCTGGTGGTCACCGGCAATTCCGGCGGCGAATTCGGCATCGTCGGCGCGGTCGAGGCCCGTAAGATCGAGAATGGCGAGCTGGTCTGGCGCCGCCCGGTGATCGAGGGTCACATGGGCGAGCTGAACGGCGAGCCGTCGACCATGACGGGCACGCTGAATGCCACCTGGCCCGGCGACATGTGGAAGACGGGCGGCGGTGCGACCTGGCTCGGCGGCTCCTACGATGCCGATACCGATACGCTGGTGTTCGGCACCGGCAACCCGGCGCCCTGGAACAGCCATCTGCGCAATGCCGGCAACCCGACCGAGGGCAATGTCGGCGACAACCTCTATGCCGCCTCGCGCCTCGGCATCGATCCGGCGACCGGCGAGATCAAGTGGCACTTCCAGACCACGCCACGCGAGGGCTGGGACTTCGACGGCGTGAACGAGGTGATCCCCTTCGTCGATGCCAATGGCGCGACGCGCTATGCCACGGCCGACCGAAACGGCTTCTTCTACGTGCTGAACCGGGAGGACGGGGGCTTTGTTGACGCCTTCCCCTTCGTCAAGGACATCAGCTGGGCATCGGGCATCGACGAGAACGGCCGCCCGATCTTCAACGAGGAGAACCGGCCGGGCGATCCGGCCGAGGCGACCTCGGGCCAGAAGGGCGAGGTCGTGTTCTCGGTGCCGTCGTTCCTGGGCGGCAAGAACTGGATGCCGATGGCGTACTCGAAGAAGACGGGGCTGTTCTACATCCCGTCCAACGAGTGGGGCATGGATATCTGGAACGAGCCGGTGACCTATCGGAAGGGCGCCGCCTATCTCGGCTCCGGCTTCACCATCAAGCCGCTGTTCGAGGACTATATCGGCTCGCTGAAGGCGCTCGACCCGCTGACCGGCGAGATCAAGTGGGAAGCGCGCAACCCGGGCCCTCTCTGGGGCGGCGTGATGACCACGGCCGGCGGTCTGGTGTTCACCGGCACGCCCGAAGGGCATTTGAAGGCTTTCGACGATGAGACGGGCGAGGAGCTGTGGAGCTTCCAGACCGGCTCCGGCGTCGTCGGCCAGCCCGTCACCTGGGAACAGGATGACGAGCAGTGGGTGGCTGTCGTGTCAGGCTGGGGCGGTGCGGTGCCGCTTTGGGGTGGCGAGGTCGCCAAGAACGTGAACTACCTCAACCAGGGCGGTATGGTCTGGGCGTTCCGCCTGCCGCGCCAACTGGCCTCGGTCGATACGGCGAACTGAGGCGGATTGCCGTAATCCGGCGGCGCGTGCCAACGCGCGCCGCCGATCCCGCCCAGCAGGCGGGCAAGAGATGAAAAGGACCCAGTGCCATGCTGGCCGAGCATGCGATTACCGACGACGCGGGCTATGGTGCGGGACGGCCGCGCCGCGTGATGGTCGTAGACGACCACCCGCTGTTCTGCGACGCGCTCTCTATGACCCTGAGCCATGCTTTGCCAAGCGCTCGGATCGTGACCGCGAGCCGCCTGAGCGAAGCGTTGGATAGGATCGCGGCGGAGGGCGCGCCCGATGCGATCATGCTCGACCTCAACCTGCCCGATGTCGAGGGCTTCGACGGCCTGGCCCGCCTGAGAGCGGCGGCGCCCGATGCGCGGATCCTCGTGGTCTCCTCGATGTCGGCCAACGAGATCATCGCCTCGGCGCTGGATTGCGGCGCGAACGGGTTCATGCCGAAGGACGCGACGCGTTCGGTGATGATGCAGGCGCTCGACCGGCTGTGGGCGGGTGAAAGCGTGGTGCCCGAGGGTTTCGTGCGCCCCGAGAACGGCAGCGCCGATGCTGCGCTGATAGAACGCATGCAGCAGCTCACGCCACGCCAGACGCGCATTCTGGAGCTCGTTTGCCTCGGCAAGCTCAATAAACAGATCGCCTACGACCTCTCGATCTCCGAGACGACGGTAAAGGCGCATGTCACGGCGATCCTGCGCAAGCTTGGGGTCGCCTCGCGAACGCAAGCCGTCCTCGCCGTGCAGAAGGCACGGTTCGCGACTGTCTTGAAAGATGGCAGCGCAAGCGCTTAGGGTGGGCGCAAGAAAAAAACATCCTGGGAGGTTTGCGGATGGACGCGCCAGCAGATGGCGGCGTCTTAACGCCGCTGACGGCCGGCGGTGCGGTGTTCAACACCGCGTCCGTTCCGGCCACGAGCATTGACGCAGTTCTTCCTGCGATCTCGGATGCATTTGGCGAGACGCCTCTCGCACTTCTGATCCTCCTCTTCCCGCGCAGCCTCGGCGCGGAGGGCATGGCGGCAGCCGCCGATGCCTATTTCCCCGGCACCACCGTGATCGGCTGTACGACGGCCGGCGAGATCGCTGGCGGCTATGTCTCGGACACCGTGCTCGCCATCGGTCTGCCGCGGGAGAACTTCGTCGCCTCGGTGCGCACGATCGAGGGTATCGGCTCGCTCGACCGAACGGGGATCGCCAGCGCCATCCTCACAGCCCGAATGGAGGTTGCCGCTGTCGAGGACGGCTGGCCCGGGATGTTCGCCATGTTGCTGGTCGACGGCATGTCGCTGGGCGAGGATCAGTTGGTCTCGGCCATCACGCCGGCGCTGGGCGCGATCCCGATGTTTGGCGGCTCGGCCGGCGACGGCATCGCTTTCGAGCGCACGTTCGTCCTGTCGGCGGGACGGGCCTACCAGGACGCCGCCGTGATCGCCCTCGTCAAAAGCAGATGCCCGCTGCACGTCTTTCGCTTCGACCATTTCCGCCCAACGCGTGAGCGCATGGTGGTCACCGCCGCCGACCCCGCGCGACGCCTGGTCAGCGAGATCAATGCGGAACCCGCGGCGGTCGAGTACGCCCGCATCATCGGCATCGATCCCGGCGAGCTGACGCCGTTCACCTTCGCGGCCCATCCCGTCGTCGTGCGGCTCGGCGGCCATCACCATGTCCGCGCGATCCAGAAGGTCGAGCCGAACGGCGATCTGCGCTTCTTCTCGGCGATCGATGAGGGTCTGGTGCTGCGCACCGCCGATCCGCTCGACATGGCTGAGCATCTTGAGGCGGCGCTGACCTGCCTCGCCCGTCCCGTGAAGCCCGCCGCGATCATCGGCTGCGATTGCATCCTGCGCCGGCTGGAGGCCGAGCAACGCCAGGTCACCCGCGCCGTGTCGGATGTCTTGAAGCGCCACGGCGTCGTCGGCTTTTCGACCTATGGCGAGCAGCATAACGGGCTGCACGTGAACCAGACCTTCACGGGCGTCGCCTTTTACCCGCCGGAGATGCGTCGCTGATGGTCGACACGCTCGAACCCCGCGCCGATGTCGAGGCGCTGGAGCGTGAATGCGAGAAACTGCGCCGCATCAACGACGTGCTGATGCGCCGGGTCGAGGAGAAGACGGCGGACGAACGCTCGGGCTATGCGCATTTCGAGACGGCGCTGCTGCTGGATCGCAAGGTGCGTGCCCGCACCCGCGACCTGGAAGAGGCGATGGACCTGCTGCAGGTCACCAACGCCCGGCTCGCCGCCGCCATGCGCGAGACCGAGCGTGCCGATGCCGATGTGGCGGCCGCGATGGAGGCCTTCGACGGTGGCTTCGCGCTGTTCGATGCCGAGGATACGCTGGTGCGGCTGAACAGCCGTTTCGCGGCATTCGCGCCCGATGCGGCCGAGAAGATCAAGCCCGGCATCACCTTCACCGACTATGTCGCCGCCATGGGCTCCAGCCGTCACCTGGTGCTGCCGGCGGGCTATGACGTGACCAGCTGGTGCGCGGCCCGGCTCGCCGCCCATCGCAGGCGGAACGTGAACTTCAACGCCCAATTCGCCGAGGACCGCTGGTTCCAGGTCAGCGAGCATCGCACCCCGGCGGGCGGCACCACAGTGCTGCAGACCGATGTGACCGACACCGTCAGGACCGAGCGGGAGGAGCGCGAGAAGCTGCTCGACCGTCAGGCGCGGGTCGTGCGCGCGACGCTGGACCATGTCGATCGGGGACTGGTGGTGATCGACGAGGGCGGGCGTCTGGTCGCGGCGAACCAGCCGTTTCGCGACGCGTTGTCGTTGCCGCCGAGGGCGCTGCGCATCGGGACACGCGTCGACCGGCTGATCGACCTCATGACCCAGGCGGGTCTCTCTGACGCCTCGGCACTGGCCGATTGGGTGACATGGCCCGTGGGGCGCCCACCGCTGACGCTGCCGATCGTCACCGTCGACGAGCGCACGCTGTCGCTCGTGGCGACGGCGATGGCCGAGGGCAGCGTGGTCCTGACGCTCACCGACATGACCGCCGAGCGCTCGGCCGAGGCGCGCATCGCTGCGGTGCGCGAGGATCTGGAGGCACGGGCCGCCGACCGGGTGGCGGCGCTGCAGGCCGCTCGCGATACCGCCGAGCGCGCGAATGCCGCCAAGACGCGCTTCGTGGCCGCTGCCAGCCATGACCTGCTGCAGCCGCTGTCGGCGGCGCGCCTGTTCGCCGCCTCGCTCTCCGATCACGAGATGGAGGCCCCGCAGCGCGCGTTGACCGACCGGATCCTGCGCGCGCTCGCCTCGGTCGAGGAACTGTTGGGCGGGCTGCTCGACATCTCCCGACTGGACGCGCCGGATCTCGCCCCCGCGATGGCCGAGGTGCCGCTGCAACGCCTGCTGGACGGCATCGTCACCGATTTCGAGGAGGTGGCGCGGCGCAAGGGGCTGGAGTTCCGCGTCTTGCCGTCCTCGGCCGTCGTCGTCAGCGATCCCGCCCTGCTGCGCCGGGTGCTGCAGAACCTCGTCTCGAACGCGATCCGCTACACTGCCGAGGGCCGGGTGCTGCTGGGCGTCAAACGCTCGGGCGACCTTGTGCGGGTGACCGTCGCCGATACCGGCTGCGGCATCCCCGCGGCCGATCAGGAGGTCGTGTTCGAGGAGTTTCGGCGCCTCGACCACCAGGGTGCCGAACTGCCTGGCATGGGCCTTGGCCTCGCTATCGTCGACCGGGCCTGCCGGCTGCTGGGCCATGACCTGTCGCTGTCCTCGGAACCCGGCCGGGGCACGGCCTTCACGCTGACCCTGCCGCTGATGGCGTTCCGCCGCTCGGGCGAGGCCGACGGTACCCGCCGGGCGGCGGAGGAGCCGCGCCTGGACGACATCATCGTCCTTGTTGTCGAGGACGACGATGCCGTGCGCGAAGGCATGGTACGCCTGCTCGAAGGTTGGGGGGCGAGCCCGCTGGCCGCCGCAAATGCGGAGGAGGCGCGCACGCTGGTCAGCGATCTGGGCCTGATGCCCGACGCCGTGATCTCGGACCATCATTTGGGTCAGGGCAGTACCGGGCTTGAGCTGATCCAGGAGATGCGCGCCGTCGACAGTGCCTTCCTGGGCGTGCTGACCACCTTCGACCGCGATCCGGCGCTGCGCGCGGCGGCGGCGGAGAGCTCGATGTTCGTGCGCTACAAGCCCGTCGATCCGGACGCGATCGCCGATCTTTTGGCGAGCGTGCGCCCTGTCGGCTGACGCCTCCGCCCTACGCGCGACCTCAGTCTTGGGCGGATGGTGGCGGTGCGATACCAATCCTGCCGACCCCAACCGGGACCGCGCCGCAACTCTCGATCGGGGTTTCAGCTTGCCATCCGTTTTTTCGGCGCTTCGGCACCAAGGTCCAATGGATGGCCTCGCTGTCTTCGTCATGGTACAGAAGAACGGGTCGAGGAACTACTCGGCCGCACAAGGAGGAGACGCACATGGCTTGGACCGCACCGATCGTCGAAGAACTGTCCTGCGGGATGGAGATCAACATGTACTTCCCGGCCGAGGAGGAGCGCGAGGAGCTCATCTGAGCCGCGCCTTTCTGAACCGGGAACGAGATGGCGGCGTCCCGATTGCCGATACCGGACCGGGACGCGCCTTTTCACAGAATACAGTTATGTTGCCGCCGTTGGATGCTCGCCATCGGCGCAACGTTGCTGTGTCTGGTGCTCGCCTTTAGCGCGGCGGCTGAGCCGCGCGACGCAGAAGCGCTCGCCAGCGAGATCATGCCGCCCTTCAGCCTTGGCCAGTCGCTGGGCGATGCCGGTGGCGCGGGTGAGGTCTTCGAGCTGCTGAATTCCGGCGGCGCGCATGCCGGCTATGTCTTCGAGACGGGGCCGATTGCGCCGCTGCCGGGCTTTTCGGGCGCCGTTATCAATGCACTCGTGGTGATCGACCTGGAAGGTCGCTTCATCGATGTCCGCCTGCTGGACCATAACGAGCCGATCTTCGTCTCGGGTCTGGGTGAAGCGCCGTTCCACGCTTTCTTCGAGCAGTATCGCGGCCATGCCATCGCAGACAGCCTGGTCGTCGGCACGCCCTATGGCGAGAGCGAGGCCACCTCCTCGCTGGTCTATCTGGACGGCGTGACCAAGGCGACGGCGTCGATCCGCATCGCGCATGAGAGCGTGCTTGCCGCCACGCTCGCCGTGGCGCGCGAGCGCATGCAGGGCATCGCCTCCGGCCCTCCGGCAAGCCCCGACATGACCTATGACGAGGCGCTGGACTGGGACACGCTGGTCCGCGACGGCATCGTCACCCACACGACCGTCACCAATGCCGAGGTGCAGGCGGCCTTCACCGGGACCGAATGGGAGGCCGACGATCCCGAAGCGTTGGAGGATCCCGACGCGCCCTATCTCGACCTCTGGGTGGTCGACGTGACGCCGCCGGCGATCGCGCGCGCGGTACTGGACAGTGACACCCAGAAAGACCTGGCGCGCTTTGCCGAGGTTTCGGGCGACGACGAATTCCTGCTGGTGATCGAGACGGCGCGCCACGGCCTCGTCTCCGAGGATTTCGTGCGCAACACGAGCCCCGATCGGATCTCGGCCGAGCAGGATGGGCTGCCCGTGGCGCTCCGCGATGCCGATTTGTTCGTCGACTTCGCCGCCGGGGTGCCGTCGTCCTGGTATGACGGCGTGGCGATGATCCTGCGCACCGACCGGCGGCTGGGCTTCGACCCCTCACGGCCCTGGACCATGGAGGTCATGGCGGCGCGCGAGCACGGCATGTTCCAGCCGACCGTCGGAACCACCACGCTGCTGGCTGCGCAGTCGACGCCCGAGCGGTTCTTCAGGCGCGAGACGCCGCCCGAACCGGTGCCGCCCTGGCTTGAGGCGCTGCGGGGCCGTGCGCTCGATATGGGCGTTCTCGGCCTTCTGCTGATGGGCGCGGTCGGCGTGCTCGCCGGCACGAGCCGGAAACTGGCGGCGCATGCCTGGTTCACGCCGATGCGCCTTGCCTTCCTGGCCGTGGTCGTCGGCTTCGTCGGCTGGTGGGGGCAGGGGCAGCTTTCGATCGTCACCGTGCTCGGCGTGATGCGCGCGGCCGTGGATGGCGGCAGCTTCGCCTTCCTCGCCTACGACCCGTTCAGCCTTGGCGTCTGGGCGGCGGCCATCCTTGGCTTCGTGCTCTGGGGACGCGGGCTGTTCTGCGGCTGGCTCTGCCCCTATGGCGCGCTGCAGGAGTTCGCGCATCACCTGGGCCGGCGCCTGGGTTTGCCGCGCATCGAGCCGTCCGAGCGGTGGGAGGCGCGGCTGAGGCCGGTCAAATACGTCGTGCTGGCGGTGCTGCTGGTTCTGGGGCTCGCGCTGCCCTCGGCGATCGATACCGCCGCCGAGGTGGAGCCGTTCAAGACCGCGATCACCACCGGCTTCCAGCGCGAGTGGTACTACCTTGCCTACGCGCTGTTCTGGCTGCTGCTTGGTCTGGTCCTGTTCAAGGGCTTCTGCCGCTTCGTCTGCCCGCTCGGCGCCGTCATGGCGATCGGCGGGATGATCCGGCAGCGCGACTGGATCCCGCGGCGCGAGGCCTGCGGCAGCCCCTGCCAGCTCTGCAAGGTGCGCTGCAGCTATGGCGCCATCAAAGCGAACGGCCGTGTCGCCTATGACGAGTGCTTCCAGTGCCTGGACTGCGTGGCGATCCATGACGATCCGAAGACCTGCGTGCCGCTGATCATCGCCGCGCGTCGCAAGGCGGCCGGCCAGCGTCGGGCGGCCCAGGCCCCGGTGCAGCGGCCGGTGCCCGCCGGCGCCGTCGCCTCGGACATGGGGCCGGCATGAACAGGATCACGAGGCGCCGTCTGATCACGGTCGCCGCAGCGGCGGCGGTTCTGCCGGGCCGCAGGGGTCACGCGGACGCGGTCGAGGCGGTATGGCGCGGCCGGGCGCTTGGGGCCGAGGCGACGATCAAGCTGATTGGTGCGCCCGACCGTGCGGAAGGCGCAATCGCTGCGGCCCAGCGCACGCTCGCCTCGGTCGAGGCGCAGTTCAGCCTCTACCGGGCGTCCTCGGCGCTCAGCCGGCTCAACCGGACATCGCGGCTGATCGGGCCGGATGCTTCATTCCTGTCTCTGATGGCCTCCTGCGGGCGGGTGCATGACCTGACCGATGGACGGTTCGACCCAACGTTGCAGCCGGTCTGGGCGCTGTTGGCCGAGCATCGTGGCAGGCCCGACCCTGCGGCGCTGGAGACGGCGCGCCGGCGGGTCGGCTGGCAGCGCGTCGCGGTGACCGCGCAGGCGGTGCATCTGACGGGGCCCGGCATGGCGTTGACGCTGAACGGCATCGCCCAGGGCTATGCCACAGACCGGGTGGCGGCCGTGCTGGCAGCCCATGGGTTCGAGGCCGTTCTGGTGGATATCGGCGAACTCAAAGGGGCGGGCAGGCCCTGGCGCGTCGGCATCGCCGATCCCGTCGCGGGCCTGATCGAGGAGCGTCGGCTGGACGGCCGGGCCATCGCGACCTCCAGCCCCGCCAGCCTCGCCTTCGGGCAGGGCGGGATCGGTCATATCCTCGATCCTTCGGGCCGCACAGAGCCCCGCTGGCGCACGGTCAGCGTCGAGGCCGACAGCGCCACCCTCGCCGACGGCCTCTCCACCGCGATGTGCCTGATGGCCCCGACAGCGATCAGGGCCGCCATGGCCGCCGAGCCTACCATTCGCCGCGTCGTCGCGGTCGGCAGCGACGGCGCCGTCAACCGGTTCGGCTGACGGCGCTGACGCTCACTCGAACACGCTCGCGACATCCTCGACGCCGAGGCCATCCTTGATCTCGCGCAGCCGCGCATAGATCAGCACCGGCGCGACGCTGAGCAACGCCTGCGGCACGGCGATGATGATCGTGAGCAGCAGCATGGCGATGATGCCGAGGGTGCTGGCCAGCGCCACGAAAAGCCCGCCGACGACAGACAGCGCAATCAGGTAGATGATGCCAAGGACCAGCGCGACGCCAACGATCGGCCAGCGATAGCCCTTGGTGAGTTCGAAGCTGCGGCCAAGGCCGCGGAAGCCGGCATTCTCGACCACGATCGCCGGGGCATAGACGCCGAGCGCCGCCATGATCCACAGCGCCGGGACGACGAGCGCGATCAGGCCGACGACGATGGCAAGATAGAAGGCGATCGACAGCACGAAGATCGGCGCGAGATGCGGCACGGCCGAGCGCACGGCCGCGCCGAAATTGGGCTGCTTCCCCAGCTTGGTATCGTAGACGATGCGCACGACGATCGCGATGCTGAGCGAGGCGGCCAGCAGGCTCAGGATATTGACGATCACGTCGCCGAAGCCCGGCCCGGCGATCGCGCCCGGATCGTCGAAATCGGTGATTGGCGCCCCGACGAGGACCAACGAAAGCGCGAAAACGACCAGGCTCGGCCCGAGGATCGCGATCATGCAGGGCACGAAGCAGCGTGCGAAGATGCTGAAGGTCTCGGAGATGATGGCGCCGACGCCCAAAGGCGTGGCCGGCGCTGCGGTCACGGTGTCAGTCATGATAAAAGCCTCGCTCCGATGCGTGGGCTTATAGCTTAACCCGGCGTTGCGGCTTCTCGGTGGTGCGATCAGCGCTCGGCCGCGTCGCCGGCCTCGACCCGTGTCGGAGATGCCGCGCTTCGGTGGTGCTTGTCGGCCCGCTTCTCGCCCATCAGCTGGCGCGCTTCGAGATATTGGCGCTGTGCGGCGTAGAAGTCCTGCAGGAAGGCCTGGTGATCGGCGTCGGTGACGGGATCGGAGAAGTCGATGCGCGCGCGGATCTTCTGTACGATCACTGCCAGCGTGCCGTCCTGACGCGCGCGATGCCGGGTATCGCCTGCCTGCTCAGCGGCGCGCAGTACCCGCTCCAGGGTCTGCAGCTCATAGGCGCCGTAGTGATCCAGATGGTGCGGCTGGAAGGTGAAGCGCGCCGCGCGCGTCGCGGCCAGTTCGGGCATGAGCAGCGCTTCTGGCTCCTCGACCACGACGGTCTGCGCGATGATGTCGCCAAGGCGTTGACGCTCGCGGTTGAAGAGCGGGATGGCCAGCACGAGGATGATCCAGCCCAGCATGATCGACCCAGAGATCGGATCGCTGGCCCCGACGATCAGCAGCAGGGTGCCGGGCACGAAGACCTCGGCCTCTTTCATTAGGTTGCGCAGCACGATGGCATAGGTCGCCAGCGACCGCCCGTCGGCGCTGATGACGCGCAGCCTCATCATCCGCTTGCCCGGCGTGCGCCCGGCCCACAGCAGCTCGGTCGCCACGTAATAGGGTGTCCGGATGAAGAACAGGATCAGCGCACCAAGCGCCGAGACCAGGGACCATGGGGCATCGACCAGAGCGGCAAGCACGATGATCAGCGCGACACCCGCCAGACCCGTCAGAAGCAGGTCGACGAACTGCGCGGCGAAACGCGCCCCAAGCGAGGCGATGTTGAGGCCGATCGGCACGCCCTCGGGCGGTACCAGCTGATGGACGGTGCGCGGTGCCGCGCGCGCCTCCTGCCGCCGGGCCCTGGCGCGGCTGCGCCGACGCGTCCACCAGCCCTCGCGGCTCATGCCCGGCGCCCCCCATAGGCCCACCAGGTGAGCCAGAGCGCCCCGATGCCCCAGCCGATGGCGAGCCGGATCCAGGTCTCCTGCACGAGTTGGCGGCCGAAGCCTTCCAGGATCGCGGCGGCGAACAGCATCAGCGCGGCGATGATCGCGGCCTTCACCGCCGGGCGCGCCATGCGGGCCATGGCGGCGCGGCGGCGCTCGCGACCGGGAAACAGCACGCCGTAACCGACGGCATAGCCCGCGCCAGCCGCCACGATGATCGCACCAAGCTCGGTCACGCCATGGATCGACAGCCAGCCGAAAAGGTCCAGCCCCACGCCCCGGTCGACATGCAGCGCGACGAAGGCGCCGAGGAACAGGCCCTGGTAGAACACCAGGATGAAGGTCGGCAGGCAGGCAAAGGCACCGAGCGCGAACGCGAAGATCGCAATGCGCGCATTGTTCGAGAACAGGAAGGCCGCGAAGGCCGACAGCTCCTCGAGCGCGCTGCCGCCGCCAGAGTAGATGACCGATAGGAGCTCTTCGCGCGTCGCCTCCGGCCCGCGCGGGTCGCCCGGGCCACGAGGCACGACGACATCGTACCAGGCCTCGCTTTCCAGGAACAGCAGCCAGCCGGTCAGCAGGCCGAGCAGGAGCGTGCCGAGACCTGCCAGCATGAACGGCCAGAGCGCGCGCATCGCTGCCGGGGCACCGCTCTGCAGGAAACGCCCGAGCGCCTGGCCGATACTCTCCTGCGGGGCATAGACGGCAAGATAGGACCGGGCGACCAGCGCCTCGAGATAGGCGAGCAGGGCGCGGTCGAGCGAGATCGCCCGCGCGACCGACAGCGAGGTCGCGGCCTGGCGGTAGAGCGTGGCCATGCTGCGCGCATCGGCGAAGTTCAGGCTGCGCGGCCCGCCGCGTTCGACCTTTGTGACCAGCGCCTCCAGCGCGCGCCAGTCGCCCTCGCGCTCGGCCCGGAAGCGGGCGCTCCGCAGCCCGACGGCTTCCGACGCGGCCGCCGTACCAGCCGTATCAGCGGCCGTTGCGGCTGCCGCTGCGGCACCTTTCGCGACAGGCGGTATCCTGGCCCAACGCGATGGCTTCTCGGTGTCGCTCATGCCGCCTCGCGCGCCTTGAGGTCGAGATAGGTCGAGACCACGCGTGCCGAGACTTGTCCGGGCGCCGCATCGATCACCACGATGCCGAGGCGCGACAGCTTCTCCATCACCAACCGCCGCTCGGCCATCAGCCCGCCGGCGGCGACCGCGGTTGCCATGGCGTCGACATCGCCGGGCTCGGCGGTGGCCAGCCGCTCGACCGCCGGATCGCGGATCGCCACGAAGACCAAGACATGGCGCCGCGCGATGGCGGCCATGTTCTCGACCATGAGCTCGGCCGAGGTGGCGTCGACGAAGTCCGAGAACACGATGACGAGGCTCCGCCGCGGCGTGCGGGCGACCAGGCTTGCCATGGCCAGCGTGTGGTTGGTCTCGACGCCCCGATAGGACAGCTCGGCCGTGCGGGCGCGCAGGCGGGCGAAGGCCAGCCGTCCGGGCTCGGGCGGCACGAACAGGCGCGGTCGTTCATCATAGGCATAGAGGCCGACGAGGTCGCCGCCCACACCCGCGGCCCAGGCGGTCACCAGGGCAGCATTAACGGCATGGTCGATTTTCGGCAGACCGCCGACCTCGGCCCGCATCAGATAGCCGTTGTCGAGCGCCACGATCACATGGTGGTTGCGCTCGGCCCGCATCTCCTTCGCGACGAGCTGCAGGTGGCGGGCGGAGTGCTTCCAGTCGATCGAGCGCGTGTCCATGCCCTGCATGAAATCGCGAAGTTGGTGGAACTCCGAGCCCTCGCCGCGGGCGAAGTTCTCCTTAACGCCGAACAGAGTGGATCGGACCTTCACGTCGATCGCGCCCGACTGCACGGGCCGGATATCGGGCACCGCTGCGATCGTCAGGTCGAGCGCGAGGCGCGGCACGAATTCGATCAGGCCGAGGCGGGAGGTCCAGGAGAGCCAGAGCGCCTCGACCGTCCACTTGCCCCGCCTGCGCCCGGTCATCGGGACGGCGGTCGACGGGCCCTGGTCGAGACGGGCATCGGCCGGGCCGCTCAACCCCTCGGGCCAGTCGAAGCGCGCCGTGAGACCCGGCGGCCGATGCGACGGCGTGAGCATCAGCGTGACCGTCTGGCCGGTGAAGACCTCGTCTGGCGCGGTGGCTGCCAGCGACACCGGCCGGCCGAGCGACAGCGCCAGATCGGCGCCAAGCGCGCCCATCAGCGGCAGCCAGAGCCAGGGCGCGATGGCTCGTGCCCCCTCGCCCAGCGCCATCGCGACGGCGGAGACGACGAAGCTCGCGAGCGCCAGGACCAGCAGCCGCGCAGTCGGGCGCATCAGCGTGGGGCCTCCACCTGATCCAGGATGTTGGCCAGCACGTCGTCGGGGCGGCGGCCCTCGATCTCGGCCGTGGGGCCCAGCACGATGCGATGGCGCATCGCCGGCAGGAACAGCCGCTTCACGTCGTCTGGGATCGCATAGTCGCGCCCGTCCAGCGCCGCGGTCGCGCGCACCGCGCCGGACAGCGCATCCGCCGCGCGGGTCGAGGCGCCATAGGCGATCTCGGGCTCGTTGCGCGTCGCGCGTACCAGTGCCAGCACATAGCGCAGGATGTCGTCGTCGAGCCGGATTGTGTCGATCAGCTCGCGGGCAGACCCGAGCGCCTGGCGGTCCAGCACGGCCGTCAGCTCGGCCAGCCGTGCGGCGCTGTCCAGCGGGCGCGCGGCGTGGGCCTGCAGGATCGAGAGTTCGACCTCCTCGGCCGGGAAGCTGACATCGATCTTGAACAGGAAGCGGTTGAGCTGTGCTTCGGGCAGCGGATAGGTGCCCTGCTGCTCGATCGGGTTCTGCGTGGCGATGACGAAGAAGTCGGCGCCCAGCGCATGGTCGGTACCGTCGATCGTCGCCACCCGCTCGCTCATCGCCTGCAGCAGTGCGGCCTGGGTCTTGGGTGGGGCGCGGTTGATCTCGTCGGCCAGCAGCACGTCGGTGAAGCAGGGGCCCTTGATCAGCCGGAACTCGCTGGCGCGGAAGTCGAAGATGTTGGCACCGATCACGTCGCCCGGCATCAGGTCGGGCGTGAACTGGATGCGCCCGTACTCCAGGTCGACCGCGGCCGCGAAGCTGCGCGCGAGCGGCGTCTTCGCGGTGCCGGGCGGGCCTTCCAGCAGGACATGGCCGCGCGTGGCCAGGGCGACGAGCATCAGTTCGATGACCGCGTCCTGTCCCTGAACGGTCTGCGCGATCTCGGCGCGGAGCCGCTCAGCCGTGGCGCGGAGGTCTTCCAAGGTCATTGAGCACCTTCTCGAGGGCGGTTTCGAAGTCGTCCAGCCGCTCGGCGACCTGAGCGGCGGGGGCAGTGCGGGGCAGGGCGCGGGCGGCGTCGGTCGCGGCGCTTAAAGCCGCGCCCTCGCCGATGCCCCGCCGGGCCAGCCAGTCGGCGATCGGGCGCGCCGGGTCGCCAGCCGGACGTCGGGCGCCCATGATCTGGTCGGCCAGCATCGCCAGGCGCTGGGTGACATAGGCATGCAGCAGCGCGCCGTCGGCGCCCGAGAGGCGCATGATCCGCGCCTGTGCATCGATCGACACTGCCTTGGCCGCGCCCTGCGGCATACCGGATGCCCCCAGCGGCGCCGCGTTGCGGATGCCCGCGCGCCAGAGCACCAGCGCCATCACGATCGCGGCGCCCAGCCAGAGGATGGTGAAGGGCCAGGCGAAGAAGCGCAGCAGGTCGGACCACTCGCGCTCGCGCCGCGGCTGCGGTCCGGTCGCCCAGACATGCGTGGTGTAGTCGACTACCGTCAGCGCGCCGTCGGCCATGTGATCGATCAGCCGGGTGGCGAGCGCGGCGTTCGCGCCCAGGGTGAGGCCGTGATTGTTCATGAGGTCGGGATCGGCCAGCAGCCAGAAATGGCGCACGTCCTCGCCGGCCCGCTTGTCGCCGGTGACGCAGCGGCCCAGCACCATCGCCCGGCGCGTGCCGATGATCGGGCGACAGGCATCGGCGCCGGTGATCACCTGGGGCAGGTAGAGCTGCGCCTCCTCGGCCGCCGCGCCGGTCACGGTTGCGCCGGCGCCCAGTCGGGCATCGGGGGCCACGTCGAAGGCGGTCAGCGCGCGCGGGACGATCCGCACCTCGCCGAGGCCGGGCGCGATATCTGCCAGCAGGCGCGTCTGCAGCGCCGGATCGCCGATCACCACGGGGTGGGCGATGCGCGTCAGCCGCATGCCGGTGCGCCATTTGTGCAGGACCAGAAGCGTCGGCAGCGTCTCCAGTTTGCGCCGAAGGACGCGCGCGGTCATGTCGACCTCGCTCAGACGAAGCAGGAGCTCCTCCTCGGTCTCCACCTCCTGCCGATCGGCATCCAGCACGGCGTCGAACAGCGGCAGCACGCGCAGGCCGACCGCTGATGCATCGACCTCCGACCAGCCGATATGCGTACGCGCCGCGAGATCCTCGGCCCTGAGCCATGCAGCGAGACCGTCGAAGCCGATGGCCGAGCGTCGCAGCTCCCGCTCGCTGGCGCCGGAGAGCAGGCTCGCAACCAGCACCGCCGCAAGCATAATGCCGCCGAGGGTAAGCCAGGTGCGCCACGGCGACGTCGATGGGCCGCGCTCGATGGTGCTGGTGGCGGCGCTCATCGGGCGGGGACTTCCACGGCGTCGGCGAAGATGCGGCGCGCTTCGGCCAGGTGCTCGGCAAAGCTGTCCTCGCTGACCGACCGGCCGCCGAAATGGGCGATCTCGGCCGCGCGGGCCAGGCGCGCAAGGGCGTCGCGCCCACGCCAGGCGCCGGGGATACGGAAGAGCGCATCGCGCATGGTCATCGCGCGGCCCAGCCGCTGGCCGTTCTGGCGCGCCGCCTCGATCAGCGCGGCTTCTGCGAGCATGGCGAGGGCGCGGCGCCGGTCCGCCTCGGCCACCGCTTCCTCCAGCGAGGGTGGTGTGTCGGCCGACTGTCCGTTCACCGAGACGCGCCGACCAGTCGGGCGCGTGGCGCTGCCCGTGCTTTCCAGCGCGACGCGGCGCGGGCCGGCGAGCACGAAGAAGGCGAACAGGGTGGCCAGCAGAACGGCCAGGGCGATGAACCCGGTGGTCGTCGCCACGTCGCCCGTCGGCTCCTCATCCTCGCGGTCAGGCCGAAGAAGGTCGGGGTCGAGCTCCAGCGGCGGCGCCGCGGCGTCCGGATCCCAATACCCGACCAATGCCTCGACCCCGCGCCCGTCGATGGCGTCGAGATAGGACTCGCCCGTCGGCGTCAGGGTGATCTCTCGCCGGCTTGCGGGCGCGGTGCCCTCGGCGGACGCGGAAGCGGCGGGCACTGCAAGCACCGCGATCAGCGCCCAATGCCCGAGCGTGCCGCGCGACGGAGCCCGGCACGGAGGGCAGCGACGCTGGAGATCGGCTGGCATGCGGCAACCCCCTTCGACAGTCCCATGTCCCGCGCTTTGAGCGACGTTCGCAATGACGGTCGCCGTTGGACAGGTCAACACCGGCCGGGCCGCCACCGGCCCGGCGCGCATGGATAGAGCAGGCGAAGACGGCGGCTTCGCGGCGGCGCAGCACGGTGCTTCGTGCCGGCGTGAGGACCGACACGCCGCGTTGCCATCATGTCGCGGTAGAGCGCGCGCGCATCGTGGGGTCTAGGGCTTCACGACCAGCGCCCGCGGACGGTCGCAGAGGCATTCGGCCGGGCCGTCCTCGCGGATGAGGATGGTCTCGGTGATCTCCATCCCCCAATCCTCCATCCAGAGCCCGGGCATGAAGTGAAAGGTCATGCCGGGCGCCAGCACGGTCTGGTCTTCCGGGCGCAGGCTGCAGGTGCGCTCGCCCCAGTCTGGCGGATAGCTGAGGCCGACGGGATAGCCGCAGCGCGCCTTTCGGTCGATCCCGATACGGGCGAGCGCGGCGAACAGCGCCCCTGCGACCTGGCCCGTGGTATTGCCGGGGCGGGCGAGTTCGATGCCGTCGCTCAGCCCCTCGATCAGCGCATCGGCGGCGCGGCGCATGTGGTCGGGCGGCTGACCGAGGAACACCGTACGGCAGAGCGGCGCGTGATAGCGGCGATAGCAGCCCGAGATCTCGAAGAACGTGGCCTCGCCCGCCCTCAGCGCCCGCCCGTCCCAGGTCAGATGCGATGCTGCGGCATCGGTGCCCGAGCTCAGTATCGGCGCGATGGCGGGATAGTCGCCCCATGCCTCGCCCGTGCCGCGGATCGCGTCGGCCCAGATCTCGGCCACCAGCGCGTTCTTGGCGATGCCGGGTTCGATACGCTCGATGATGCCGTCGACGACCTTCTCGGAAATCCTGGCCGCCCGGCGCATAAAGCCGATCTCCTCGCCCGACTTCACGAGGCGCTGCCAGTTCACGAGGTTGGTAGCGTCCTCGAGCCGCGCGCCCGGCAGGGCGTCGCGCAGGGTGAGATAGGCGCGAGCCGAGAAGTAGTAGGCCTCCATCTCCACCCCGATCGCGCGGCCCGCGAGGCCGAGATCGCCGATCAGCCCGGCGAGGTCCTGCATCGGGTGGCGTTCGGTGCTTTGGATGAAGTGCTCGCCATAGGGGCGGACATGGTCGTCGCCCATCCAGACGGTGCGCCGGGCGCCGGCCCCGTCCTGCAGGCGCCCCCACCAGACCGGATCGCGGTCATGGGTGACGATCACGCCCTGGTGGACGTAGAAGGACCAGCCGTCATAGCCGGTCAGCCAGGCCATGTTCGACGGATCCTCGACGAACAGACAGTCCAGACCGGCTTGCGCCATGGCGCCGCGCACGGCGTCGAGGCGCCGGGCGTACTCCTCGGTTGAGAACGGTGGGGAGATGGCGGGCATCGGCAGGCTCCGGAAGACGCGAGTTCCGAAAGCTGTGCGCCCGCCGGCAGCAGGATCAAGCCTGGGTTTCGATCGCCTCGGCCCGACGCTGCGTGGTCTTGGCGAGGGACCAGTTACCGTGCAGAGACTTAGCCGTCCTTATTGATGCTCTCGATCAGCTCGGCGAGCGCCGCGTCGGCCTGGTCGTTCGGGACCTGGCAGGTGCCCGCCGCGGTATGCCCGCCGCCGCCGAAGCGCAGCATCAGGTGGCCGACATGCGTCTTGCTCGACCGGTCGAGGATCGACTTGCCGGTCGCGAACACCGTGTTCTGCTTGCCTTTGCCCCACATCACATGGATCGAGATGTTGCACTGCGGGAAGAGCGCGTAGAGCATGAAGCGGTTGCCGGCGTAGATCGGATCCTCCTCACGGATATCCAAGACGACGAGGTTGCCGTGAACCTTGCCGCAGCGGAGCAACTGCTCGCGGAACATCGGCTCGTGCGACTTATAGAGTTCGACCCGCTCGGCGACGTCGGGCAGGGCCAGGATCTCGGCGATGTCCTGCTTCTCGCGGCAGTGATCGATCAGCTGCATCATCAGCTGGAAGTTCGAGATGCGGAAATCGCGGAAGCGGCCGAGGCCCGTGCGCGCATCCATCAGGAAGCTGAGCAGCTCCCAACCCTGAGAGTCGAGGACATCCTCGCGCGTGAACTGCGCGGCGTCGGCCTTGTCGACCGCCTCCATCATCGCGTCGGAGATGCGTGGGAAGGCCGGTTTGCCGCCGAAATAGTCATAGACGACGCGCGCGGCCGACATGGCGCCGATGTCGATGACATGGTTTTCGGGGTTGCCCTCGACGCGCTCGGCCTCGCTGTCGTGGTGGTCGATGGCCAGAAAGACCCCCGGCACATAGGGCAGGTTCGTCGTGATGTCGTCGGGCCCGATTTCGACCAGCCCGTCCTGCATGTCCTTGGGATGGGCGAAGTCGACGCGGTCGCAGATGCCGAGTTCCTTCAGCAGGACGGCGCAGACCAGGCCGTCCATGTCGCTGCGCGTCACCAGGCGATAGGTCTTCCCCTCGGCCGGCATGATCTTGTCGTGTCGTGTCATCGTCCGCACCCCATCGCCATCGCCGCCCGGCCGCCTTAGGCGGGCGGGCATCCTGTCCCTCGCCAGGGGTGATAGGCCGGTGGTTATGAACGAAGGCCGAGCGAACGCGGTGAGCGCGCGGTTAACCGGCCTGCGTGGCGTCATCTGCAGGTGGGCGCGGAGCTGTCAGAGCGCCAGGAAGAAGAGGCCGCCCCCGCCGCTGACGAAGCTGATGCTGCCCGCTGCCGCCGCGCCGCCCGTCGCGGCACCGAGCACGGCGCCCACGAAGACGAGTTCCGCGATCTGCAGCGGGGTCAGCCGCTCGATGCTGGGGTCGATATCGGGTCGGGCAACGGCGAGATCGATATGCCGGCAGGGCCGCGCCGCGCCGTCGCCAATGAGCGGGCGCACGTCGACGCTGGCCGGGGTGCCATCGCCGAAATCCGACAGCGTCTGGATATCCGCACGCGCGGGCAGACGGCCCGTCATGCGCGCATCGTCATCGCTCTCGGCCCTCGCGGGGAAGGACAGGATCAGGTCGCCCGCGAGAAGTGGCCCCGCGCCCGGCGGCACCGGCAGGTCGATGAAGCCGCAATGCTGGCCCGCAATGGCGCGGATGCGCCAGGGACCGGGGGCGAGGGCATGCGCGGTCAGCGCGCCGTCGATGAAGACCAGCCGCGCTGTCTCGCCCGTGTCGACGCGCAGCATCTCGATCACGCCGGCGGCGGTGTCGTCGAGAAGGCCCTCGGGCGGTTGCTCGATCTCGATCCTGAGGCCGACCAGCCGGTGCGACCGCTCGATCACCGCCGGGGTGGCGGCCTTCGCGCTGCCCGAGATCGCGGCAGGCTGAACGATCCCGTCGGGCGGCGGCGGTTCGGCGCAGGCGGCGATATGGACGGCGCAGAGCAGCGCGGTGATCAGGCGAAAGCGTTGCATGGAGAGCAGCCTAGCACGGCGCGGGGCACAGGCCAGGAACACGAAGCCGGGATGCCGGCGTGTTCGGCGGCGAGGCGGGTCGCGTCTCAGATCTGTCCGAGGCGCCTCCAGGTCTGCAGCTTCTCGAGGCTCACCTCGACATGCATCGACTCCTCGCGTCCGAAGCCGCCACCCCCAGATCCAGCCCTCCTTGCGGAAGAAATCGGCAAGCAGGGTGAGGCCGAGCTGTGTCCGCCCGTCGCCCAGCGTGTCGAGGTAGCCGTCGATATTGATGTCGACCGCAAGCCCGTAGGCATGCGCCGAGGCGCGGCCCGTGCTGCCGCGGATCTGGCGGGCGCAGAGCGAGCCGGCCGACTGGATGCGGGCGTAGAGCTCGGGCTCGAAGACCTGCACATTCGCGAAGATCTGGCGGAGCGAGATCAGCGCGGGCTTGATTAGATGCGCGCGGATCGGGCCGACGCTCTCGACCGACAGAAGCTCCTTCAGCTTCTCGTTCGTGACCGGCTGGCAGTCGTCCGACAGGTCCTCGCGCGGTGGGCCGAACAGCTCGATCAGGTCGTCGGGCCGGGGAACGGTCAGGTCGGCGTTGACGTTGCGGCGATCGGCGATCAGCACGACTTGCGCAAAGGCGTCGCGCAGGCTGTCCGAGGCCTGCTCGTTCGGCGCGCCGCCGCGCCTGCGCTCCGGATCCGGGGCGATCGCCCGCGCGGTGCGGGCGTCCAACCCGTCGAGCCGCTCTTCCATCAGGTCGAGGCGCGCCTCCAACGCCGCAAGGCGCTCGGCCTCGGCCGGATCGGCCACGGTGCGCGCGGGGGTGATGTAGGCGGCCGACAGATGCCAGACGACGGGCGCCACGATGGCGGCGAGGGCGAGGATGATGGCTGGGACGAGGCGCATGATTAGGGTTCCGGCGTCAGATCAGGTGTCGACTGGGCGACGGCACGACATCGATGACACAGTCCGTGTGGCAGGGGCATGGCAGGCAGCCCGTCCGGTCATGGGCGAGACTGGGCCCGTTGCCTCCCGGCCCCGTTGCCTCGCCGCCCGATCATCGCATGCGGTGCGTCGTAGCCCGCCGATGTCGGCCCCACCTTACGCCGCGACTGCGATGTGACACTCCCTACCGAAGCGCCGACCGCAAAACCTTGTCACTGGACGGCTGCGCCAAGGTAAGTACAGTCGTCGCGCAGTTTCATGATGAACTGCAATCACATTCATTGCGCCTCTGGAGAGATGGCATGCATCGTCTTGTTCCCAGCCTGATCCTGGCCCTGACAGTGACAGCGTTGCCCGCCCCCGATGTCAGTGCGCAGTCGGTCGAGACCGACCAGTCGGTGCTGGAGCGCCAGCGTCAGTTGCTGATCGAGCGGCGGCGCGAGCAGCAGAAGACCCGCACCCTGCTGGAGATCAATCCCTCGACCGGCCGCGTGGAGGAGCAGGCGCCCGCGGCGACGGCCGGCAGCGGCACCGTGGTGTCGACCGATCCGACCCCGTCGGGCAACGTCGCCACCAATAACGCAGGCACCTCGCGCCAGGACGTCGCGACCGCACCGATCGCGTTGGACCCCGAGGATCAGCTGTTCCGTCCGGTGAAGTTTGCCTATGACAGCGCCTTTCTGGACAACACCGCGCGCGGCATTCTCGACGGCCTCTGCGATACGCTGAAGGCCGACTTGGAGCTGAACCCGGGCTCGCGCTATTTCGTGATCGGCCACACCGATGCGGCCGGCGGCGACGACTACAACCTGCGTCTGTCGCAGCGCCGCGCCGACGCCACGAAACAGTATCTGGTCGATGGCTGCGGGATCGCCGCGGCGCAACTGCAGTCCGTGGGCATGGGCGAGCAGCGCCTGTTGGCCTCGGCGAGCCCGCGCGATGCGGTCCAGCGCCGCGTCGAGATCCAGGTTGACATCGGCGGCTGACGAGGGGCGCCGGTATCACCCACGGCCCCAGGACCGGCGGGTGATCGGTAACGGAGTGACTATGCGACGACGCGTTACCGCCGGGGGGCGGGGGGGCTGCCAACAGCCCCATTCGACACCCACGCCGCTCGCCGCGGTCATCTTGGGCGGACTTCTGTCAGGCGTCGCCGTGGTGCCGATCGCGGCGCAGGACCAGACCCAGGCGATCGACGATCTTCGCCGCAATCTCGAAGAGCAGGCCCGCGGCGCCCCGCAGGCGCCCGTCGTCTCGGTTCCGCAGACGTCGGTGGCACCGCCCGCCGGGGCCGAGAGCGTGGTGCTGCAGCTCAACGACATCGTGCTGGTCGGCCGGGATGGTGCGCCCCTTGTCGATGACGGCCGGCTGCCGTTGGCCGAGGTTCAGGCGCGCTTCGCCCCGCGCCTTGGCCAGCAGACCACCTTGGCCGAGGTTTATGCCATCGCCCGCGATGTGGAGCTGACGCTGAAGCGCGCCGGCTTCATCTTCATCCGCGTCGTGCTGCCGCGCCAGGACATCGCGGCCGAGGGGGCGACGATCGCCATCGCCGTGCTGACGACCCGGATCGAGGCGGTGGAGATCTCCGAGCCGCAGGGGCCGGTCGGCCCGGTGATCGCGCTGGTCGAGGATCTGGTGGCGCCGCTGGTCGGCCTCAGCAATCCGACCGTCACCGATATCGAGCGTGCGTCGCTCCTGGTCACGGACCTGCCGGGCATCACCCGCGCGACCTTCGTGCCCACACCCGGCGCGACGCCGGACGCGATCAAGCTGACGATGAATGTCGAGCGCCAGGCCTTCAACGCGATCGGCATCGTCACCCATCGCGACGGGCCGGTGATCGGCCCGGGCATCTTCGGCGGCATCGGCTATGCCAACAGCTACACGAGCTTCGGCGCCTCGACCGAGGTGTCGTATTTCAATTCCTGGTCGACCGGCGATTTCCCGGATCTGGAGGAGCGGAATACCGGCTCGGTCACGCAGCGGGTGTTCCTGGGCACGGGGACCTCGATCGCGGCGACGCTAACGTTGGCGCGTACCAGGCCGGGTGACCTGCTGGACCCGCTCGATCTGGAGGGCCGGCAGATCGAGGGGCGGATCGATGTCGAGCATCCGGTCATCCGCACGCGTGCCCTATCGCTCTGGCTCGGCGGCACGTTCGAGGCGATCGAGTCGCGCCTCAGGATCGACGATATCGGCGATCTGACTGACGACAGCACCCGGTCCTTCGGGCTGACAGCGCGCGGCGAGGTCAGCGATCCCTGGGGACAGAACTCTTTCCAGGCCGGCATCAAGTTCGGGATCGAGGGGCTCGGCGCCAGCCAGGCGGGCGATCCGGCGCTGTCGAACCCGCTGGCCGATGGCGGTTTCATCGCGTTCCGGGGCGAGGTCGCGCGCGGCCAGCCGATCGACGGCAAGCTGAGCGCGCAGTTCCGAGCGATCGGCCAGTTCTCGCCTGATCCTCTGCTCTCAAGCCAGACAATCAGCCTGGGCGGCTCGCGCTACCTCAAGGGCTATGAGCCGTCGGAACTGTCCGGTGACAGCGGTTTCGGCCTCTACGGCGAGTTGCGCTTCGATGACGAGACCGAGATGCTGGGGCGTCGTTTTGGCTGGGGCGTGTATGGTTTCGCTGATTACGGCGGGGTGTTCCAGACCGATACGCCCGGGTCGGAGTACGAGGATCGGGCCTCGCTGGGTGCCGGGGCGCGTCTCAGCATTCCGAACGGGCCGCAGCTTGAGTTCGAGATCGCCCAGCCGGTGACCGAGGCGCTGGCCCGCACGGGCGAGAACACGACGCGGATCAACGGCTCGCTGGTCTGGTTCTTCTGACCCGCCGCCGCCCGGCAGTGCCGGGACCTGGACGAGCCCCGCCCGGCGGGACCGGGACAAGGACGAGGACGACGGCCATGGCAACCACCGCACGCGGGCACGACATCGGCCAGGGCCGGCCAATTGGCGACGGCACAGGGTTGCGGGTCCGCCCTCGGGGCGTCACGCGAGGCAGCCGCCTCCGCCGCCACTATATGGCGACGACGGCGCTGGTCGCCCTGGTTGCCGCGCCGCCCAATCTACCCGGCATCATGCGCGAGGCCTCTGCGGGCCCGGCCGGCGGCCTGGTCATCGGCGGGCAGGCCGATATTGCGCAGAGCGGCAACACCACCACGATCAACCAGCAATCCAATCGCGCGATTATCGAATGGGACGATTTCGACATCGCCCCGCAGGAGGGGGTCGAGTTCAAGCAGCCCGGCCGCTCCTCGATCGCGCTCAATCGCGTCAAGTCGATCGACAAGACGACGATCGAGGGCAGCCTGTCGGCCAATGGCCAGGTCTGGATCGTCAATCCCAACGGCGTGCATATCAGCGGCGGCGCCTCGGTGGATGTCGGCGGCCTTCTGGCGACGACGGCCGATATCGACAACGACGTCTTCATGGGCGGCGGCAACAGCTTCGAGACGCCCGGCGACCCGGATGCCGTCGTCGTGAACGAAGGGCAGATCACCTTCGGCGAGGCGGGGCTGGTCGGCCTCGTCGGGCCGAGCGCGGCCAACCACGGCGTGATCCAGGGCCGCCTCGGCAAGGTCGTCGTCGCCGGCACCGAGACCTTCGCCGTCGACATGGCCGGCGACGGCATCCTGGCGCTGCCGATCGGCGCGGCCGACGTGGTGAGCGCGTCGAACACCGGGCAGATCCTGAACGAGGGCGGTACCGTCCTGATGGATGCTGCGGGTGCCGAGAGCCTGCTGGAGGCGACCGTCTTCGCCGGCGGCGATATCGAGGCGCGCTCGGTCGAGGTCAGCCAGGGCACGATCACGCTACGCTCGCGCTTCGAGATCACCGTGGCGGGCCGCGTGGATGCCGCGGGCGGCGCGGGCGTCGACGGCGGCAGCATCGCGATCACCGGCGACAGCGTCACGGTGGCGAGCGGTGCGCTGGTCGATGCGTCGGGCGGGCTCGGCGCTGATGGCGGCGATATCCGCATCGGCGGCGATCTGCGCGGTGCAGGACCGCTGCCCAATGCGCAGGTGACCGAGGTGCAGGACCTCGCCACGATCCGCGCCGATGGCGGTGGCGCCATGGGCGCGGGCGATGGCGGTACGGTGATCGTATGGTCGGACGGCCCCACCACCTTTGCCGGCGACATCAGCGTGCAGGGCGGGCCGACCGGCGGCGACGGCGGCTTTGCCGAGGTCTCGGGCAAGGTGCTGGACTTGACCGGCAGCATCACGCTGGCCGCGGCGCTGGGCGAGGCGGGAGAGCTGCTGCTTGACCCGGATTTCATCGTCATCGGGGACGCGGACGGCGCACCTGGCGATCCGCCGCCGGGCGGCGATATCGGCTTCGGCGATCCCGGCACCTACGATCCCGAGATCACGTATCTGAGCCCGGCCTTCGTCACCAGCGTCGACGGTGCGCTGACGCTGCAGGCGGTGGAGACCATCGTCGTCGAGCAGGAGGTGGACGGCACCGGCACCGATCTGACCGATCTGACGCTGCAGACCGGCACCAACGGCCAGATCCAGGTCTATGCGCCGATCACGGTGCCGGGCACCTTGACGCTGGACACGACGAACGCCACCGGCACCGAGGTCGCGACGACCGGCCCGTTCTTCTACGGCGTCGAGCTCTACGCCGATCTGACGGCGGGTGCGATCGTCATCACGACCGGCGGCGGCGCGGGCCAGGATATCGAGGTCGCCGGCGGCACTACGCTGACGGCCACGACCGGCACCCTCGACCTGCGGCCGGGCGCCGGCAGCGCGCTTTATCTCGGCATCGGGGGCGCCGATGTCACGCTGCAGGCGGCGGGCGATATCGTGCTGCCCCTGACCTATGTCGGCGGTGCTGCAAATTTCATCTCGACCGGGGGCGATATCACCCAGGCGGCGGGTGCCGGCTTCTACAGCGCGGACTACGAGGGCTCGTTCCCGGGTTTCGCGGTGTCGTTCTCGGCGCCCAATGGCGAGGTGGTGCTGACCGAGGAGGGCAACTACTTCACCCGCCTCGACGTCATCGACTCGCAGCGTTTCGAGATCGAGCACGAAAGCTATAACGCCGACGCCTACAACGCGCTCAGCGCCGGTATCCTGGTGGCGACGGATCCGGCCGGCAGTTCCTCGCTCGGCAGTACCGACATCATCGACTTCGTCTATGACGGGACCGCGACGCAGCCACAGGTCGATGTCGCCGGCGATCTCTATCTCGGCGCGCCGGGCGCGGTCGTCGACATCGATATCGAGGTCGACGGCACGCTGTCGTTCCAGACGGGCTTCCAGCTCGGCATGCGCTACAATTCGCAGATAACCACGGGCGAAGACCTGGCGTTGCCGGCGACGCAGGTCGAAGGCGTCGCCTTCTTCATCTCGACCGGCGGCAGCATTACGCAGCAGGCCGGCACGGCGATCACCGCCTATGGCGGCGTCGCGGGCTACTACTATGCCGCCGTCGTCGCCTCGGCCGCAGGCGCGGTCACGCTGACCAATACCGGCAACAGCTTCGATGCCATCGCGGCGATCGGCGACAGCCTCGACGTGTATGTCGACGTCGGGGCGACGTATTACGGCGTGCTGAACCTGGCGGGCGCCGAGATCACCAACAACGCGACCGTCACGGCGGACACGATCGTTGTCGACGGCGAGTATGCGGCACTGGTTGCGCCCTACCAGTCGCCCGGCGCGGCCCTGGTCGAGGTTGGCGGCGATCTGACGATGACCGCTCAGGACATCTATATCGGCTATTACGAGGAAGGCGTCACGCTGGCGATCGAGGTGAGCGCTGGCGGCCTGCTCGACATCGATGTGCCGGCCGACACCCTGTATCTCTACGACGCCGTCACGCTGACCTCGGGCATGGGGTTCGAGTTTCCTGAGACCTATATCGACGGCACCGTCACGGTGCAGGTCACGGGCGGCGCCGTAACGCAGGAAGCCGGCACCTCGATCCAGCAGAACAGCGAGGCCTATTTCGGCTATTCCGGCCTCGTCCTCGACGTGCCGGGCAACCAGGTCACGCTGACCAACGCGGGCAACAATTTCAGCCGCATCGACGTCACCTCGGCCGGTGGCGTGACCATCGACAGCAGCCTGGTCGATAGCGGCCGCGCCCGCTTCGAGATCGGTGCCGCCAATACCACAGGCGATCTCAGCGTCACGACCGACGGCCAGATCTATCTGGATGCCAACGATCAGACCGGCACGGCCGTCGCCTCGACCGTGGGGGGCGACCTGTCGCTGACGACGACGACCGCGATCGAGGACGCGGCGCTGGTCGATCTGACGGTGGTGGGCAACACGTTCCTGGTAGCCGTCGACACCGGCGACGCTGGGACGCCCGGCACGATCACGCTGGATGGTGGCGGCACCGACTTCCAGGGCACCGTCTATGCGGCGAACTTCAACACGGCGGTGATCTCGGACGAGAATGCGATCGATATCGCCATCGGCGGCGGCGCCACGGTGACCATCCAGGCCAATGCCGACGGCGCCGGTGATGACGGCACGGTCACGGGCTACTTCATCGCCTATACGAACTTTGCGATCTATGGCGACGACGTCGACCTGTCGGGCAACTATTTCTCCACCGATCCTTACGCTTTCGGCCAGATCGTCGCGACCGATACGGCGGCACTGTCCGATACGCTCGGCTTCGGCAATGTCGACATCCAGGCCGGCGGCGACATCACCGTGACCGACGGCCTGATCGTCGGCGGTATCGACCTGCAATCGACAGGCGGTGACATCACGGTCGAGCGGGTGTCGTCTGTTCAGGGGATCGCCGATGGGCCGTTCGGCGGCCTGGCCGTCAGCGCCGGCGGCGACATCACGCTGACCGACGTCTCGGCGGAGGTCGTCGAGGTGTCCGAGGCCTTCGCGACCGGCGGTGACGTCACGGCGGACCGCTTCGTGATCGACAGCTTCCAGGTAGACGGCGACATCACCGGGACGCTCTCGCTCGGCAATGGCGACGTCGTCGATGAGCTGGTCTTCGCGGGCACGGTCGGCGGTCTCGATCTCGGCCCGCTGGCGCTTGGCGACCTGACCATCCCAGACGGCACGCTGGCGGCTGGCGGGACGCTGGTGCTCGACGGTCTGACCGCTGGCGCCGTGGACGTGACGGTGCCGAACCTGCGCATCGGCTTCTTGGAGGCCACCTCGTTGACGGCGACGGTGGATGGCGACGTGCTGAAGGTCGCGAATGCCGATCTCAGCGATCCGTCGGGGAGTACCGTCACGGTGAACGGGCCGGTGTTCGGCGCGGTCCCGCTCTCCTTCATCAGCGAGCCGCCGGACTCGACCGATCTGACCTTCGCCCCCTTCACCGCGCTGTTCTCGACCACCGGCGATGTCGACGTCACCTCGACGGGCGGCGGCAATTTCCTGCTGCCGCGCGGCGTCTCGGGCGGCGCCGACTTCCATAACGACGTGGCGGGCGCGCTGGGTCTCACCGGCTTCGCGACGGTGGTGTTCGAGGGTGCGGGCGACGTGACCCTCGACCTCGCCGGGATCACCGATCTCGCGATCCGGGGCGATGCCGACGGGTCGGGCGATGACGGCGCGATCCTCGGCACGGTCGACTTCACCGGCACAGGCACCTTCGTGACGCCGGTCGACATCACCCTGTCGGGCCAATTCGGCACCGTCGAGGCGAGCGCCGATGACGTTGCGCTATCGGCGATCGGCAGCGACATCGCGGTGGCGAACAGCCGGGTCTCGTCGCTGTTGGTGGACAGCGACGGCGCCGCGCCCGGCACCGGCACGATCACCGTCGAAGATACCGAGGTGACGAACGCCCTGACGCTCGCCACCACCGGACCTGCGACGCTGACCGGCGGGCTGACGCGGGTCGCGGCGGGCGGCGACATCGTGGTGACCGGCTTCGCCGATCTGACCGCGCAGGATGTGCAGGCCGGCGTGCTCGACGTGACCGCCGATGCGGTGACGGTGGCACTGGCCGATGTCGCGACGCTCGATATCGACGCCTCGGCCGGCGGGGCGGCTGACGGGGCGACGATCAGCGACGCGGTGGTCGCGGGCGATGCGACCGTGCTCTCCGGCGCCGGGCCGATCACGCTCACGCGTCTCGATGTCGGCGGCAACCTCGTGGCCACCGGCACTGGCCAGGTCGATGGCACCGACATCATCTCGACCGGCACGCAGGCCTTCACCGGCGCGCCGGTGAACCTGACGCGGATCGAGGGCACCGACATCACCGTCGACAGCGCCGGTGCGGCCACGGTTCTGGACGTGACGGCGTCCAGCCTGGATCTCGACACCGGCGGGGTGACCGCGGTCGAGCGGGTGAGCGTCGCGACCTTCGACATCGACGCCGCGGGGCAGAGCGTCACCGGCGACGACATCATCGTGACCGGCGACAGCACGATCGGCGCCGCTCAGGGCGTCTTCGACGGCCTGGCGATCGACGGCACGGCCTCGTTCCTGGCGGGCACGACGCTGGCGATCAGCGAGATCACGGCCGGTACGCTGGAGATCGGCGAGGGGGCGGGCGGCGGCAGCGACGGCTTCACGGGCGACGTGTCGGTCGACATCGCCGATATCGCGGGCGATCTGATCGTCGGCACGGCCGGCAGCATCACCGTCTCGGATCTGATCGTGGGTGGCCAGACGATCCTTGCCGCCGGTCAGGACCTCAGCGTCACCGCGGTCAGCGTCGGTGACTATGCCGGCATCGTGCCGGGGGCGCTCAGCATCGAGAACGCCATCCTCGGCTCCGAAGTTGATCCGGGCGCGGTCACCAGCGCCCTCGCGCTCGGGTTCCTCACCAGCGATCCGGACAGCGCGACGATCGCCCTGTCGAACGTCAACGCGCTGGATCTGGATCTGAGCGCGATCGGCGACATCACGGCGACGGGCGTGGTGACCGATGGCCTGCTGCGGCTGGAGAGCCTCGAGGGTCAGATCTCGGTCGCGGAGGTCGAGGGCGATCCCACGGAACTGGTCGCCGGCACGATCAACGATATCGACGGCAGCGCCTTCAACGACGATTTCGTCATCATGGCGCCGGGCACGGTCGCGGGTGCTGCGGCGGTCGTGGCGGCCGACCCAGTGACGGGGCCGAATATCGACGGCAGCGAGGATATCGGCATCACCGTGGGCGCGCTGATCGGCGATCCCGACGATCCCGATATCGTCGGCGCCACGGTCGATCCGGTCGCGGGTACCATCGGAGGCGAGCCCGGCGAGGGCGCGGTCGATCGCCCGGGCGGCGACGGCGAGGGCGTCGACCCCGACGGTACCACCTCGATCCTCGACGAGACCGAGGAGAGGGTCGTCGATCAGATTCTGGCCGAGGATCTGATCGACGAGGAGCAGGCGCTGGCGGTACCCTATTTCGAGTTTACCGAACCGGCCTTCGCCCTGCCGCGCATCGATTTCGGCGCGCTGTTCTCGGCCAGCGGTAACGAGGCCCTGTGGACGCGCGGCTTTGCCGACGACGAGGAGGCGGAATGATGAGCCTGACCACGCCGACCCAGCGCAGCGTGCTGCTCTCCGCCGCCTGCGCCGCCCTCGGCCTCGCCGCCTGCGCCGAGCGCGAAGAGGGCACGATCACCGCCACGGGCGGCGCCCTCTGCGCCGAGATCGAACGCCAGGCCAACGAGGCATTCCGCCAGAACTTCCTGACCGAATACGAGGATGCCCAGCGCGCCTGGACCGAGATCCTGCGCACTTACGATTCGAACCCCGAGGGCGTGATCGCCTGCGAGCAGATCCCGCCGCGCTCCATCGTGCTCGCCAATCTGGGCCTGGTCTATTCCAACCAGCGCAACTTCACCGCCGCGGACGGGATGCTGGACGCCAGCGCTGCAGCGGCGGGAGCGACGCTGGAGCAGCGCACAAAGATCTATCGCGCGCTGCATGACCTGAACCGCTCGGCGGTGGGCGTGGAGAGCCTGAACCGGGCCGAGGAGGTCGCGGTGGGCGTGGGCGATGCCAGCGGGCCGCGGCTCTTGGAGAGTGAGCTCTCGGCCTCGGTCCTGCAGCTCTCGCCGTCGGCGCAGCGCCAGCTGATCGAGGAGGGCGTGAACCTCTCCGGCCTCGCCTTCGCCTATCTCAGCCGGGGCGAGGCGGCGCGGGCGCTGGTCGCCATCGACGAGGCGCTGGCCCGCGTCTCGCCCGTAGACGGCGCCGCGTCGAGCTATGTGCCGCGCTTTCAGGTC